>NZ_AEVT01000052.1 GCF_000189275.1 Vibrio sinaloensis DSM 21326
TACCCTTTAAAGGAATCTATATGCGGAAAAATTTTGATATCGGGAAAGTGGTTGAAATTAAGCTTGAAAATGGTCTTTATTGTTATGCGATGGTTATAGGTGAAGCATTAGTTGCATTTTCGGAACATTTCTTTGAAGAACCACAATCTGATTTTGATGCAATGTTTGATGATTCGACCTTTTGTATAGGGGTTATGAAGAATGCTCTAGGAGGATATGGCTGGGTGAAGGTAGGTCAACTAAATCACCATCCTATGCTTAATCAGACGCATAAGTTTTATAAGTTCGATCTCATTTCAAAGAAGTTTTCTATTTATTCTGACGGTATTGAAACTCCCGCCACGAGGGAAGAATGCCTTGAACTTGAATGTGCGGCTGTGTGGGAAAAAAGTCATGTAGAAGACCGACTTTTGGCAAAAAGCCAGGGAGAACAGTGCGTTTGGACAACATCTTTGTCTGCCGCGACACGGGTATAACAAACTGTTCAAGAGTGATTCGCAACGCGTGGCATTTTTACTATGCGTTGGTTTTGGTGTTTAAGGTGGTATGCGGGAGCTTCGGTATTGCGTTGCTCACACCTTAACAGGGCGTTATGTGGTTGGAGAAAAATTATGAATCCATCAGCGGTTCTTGTTCATGTCCTAGATGTAGCGAAAGGGCTTGAATGGTACAAGAAAGCTTTTCCAGAAGCCGTTCCGGTTTACCATCCTGACTTTGACTTCACAGCGCTTGATATAAATGGTTTCTCACTAGAAATAGTCCAAGCAGACAAAAAGGTTGGTGCTGGTAAAAGTGGCACAGTTGTTTACTGGTCAGTAGATAG
>NZ_AEVT01000051.1 GCF_000189275.1 Vibrio sinaloensis DSM 21326
AGAAATCGTGCCGTCGTTATCGGCATCTTCAGTGATGACCACAGTTGGAGCCGGCGTTGCCGTGGTGTCACCCATGACCGCGCTGTCGCTGCCTGGGGCTGACTCATTGCCTGCTTGGTCCACGATGGTGGCTGTTACAGTAATGCTGTCGCCATCCGCTGGACGGTCGTATTGGTACGTCACACCGTTGTCGATGTCATTTTGATCAAGGATGCGATCTGGCTGACCCGATACTTTCAGCGTATCGCCCACTTCGGCATCT
>NZ_AEVT01000050.1 GCF_000189275.1 Vibrio sinaloensis DSM 21326
CAGCATTATCGGCTCAATTTCATGAATCTCTTAGACCGTAAAACATGCCAATATTGGCGGGTTGCCTCATTCGCTTTCCGAGCCGGTGCATGGAGGTTTAGCTGGATTAAAAGTGTGGAAAGGGCAAGTCTATCGATGCTTAGTATTTGTTGAACGTTCGTCGCTGCTAGGTTAGTTGGCTTAAAAGCAACATTGTTGCTGAAAGGCCGCATTTCGTGGTTGTTGAAATCTCAGCTGTAACATAGTGACTCTTCTGTTTCTTGAATCACAAAAAGTATCTGGTTTGTTTGTGGTTTTTCGTGCTTAAGGTAGTCTGCGTTGGGCCAAGTTGGCTTATGCGTGCAAGTTCGCATAACAAGGCGTTTAAGGCAGATTCCCAACGCATGGCGCTTTGCATTCAAAGTTGGCTTAAGTGTTTATGGTGTAAAGGTTTAGGTTAGGTGGTAGGCGTTGCTCACTACTTAACGCGGCGTTAGCCAACTAAATTGGCTTCGAGGACATATAGTAGGAAAAATGGAAAATAAATCAGTTGTTTGGCTAGATAAAGCTCTAAAAGATCACTCAGGTTTGACTGACTCAGTGGTGACTATATTCGAAAACTTACTGAAGTCGAACAAAGTCGATTTTCTAACTGTTAGCGGTAGAACCAAAGACAAAAAAAGTGCGTTAGAGAAAATCGATCGTAAGGGATATAAGAATCCTGCGGAACAAATGACAGATTTAACGGGCATAAGGATTATTCTTTACTTTGAGTCTGATGTTGAAAGAGTTTCTACGTTAATAAATAAATCATTTGATGTGGATGCTGACAATTCACTTGATAAAAGCAAAGTCCTTTCCAAAGATCAAATAGGTTATCGCTCGGTGCATTTTGTTTGTACCTTAGGTAAGACTAGAGCAAAGTTACCGGAATATTCTTCCTTAACTGGACTTAAATTTGAAGTTCAGGTACGAACGGTTTTGCAGCATGCGTGGGCAGAATTAGCACATGATAGCAATTATAAATTTTCTGGGACTTTGCCTCCTGAGATTGATAGGAAGTTATATCTATATGCAGGGATGTTAGAAATAGCAGATAAAGGGTTTGATGAACTATCTAGCCAAATAGATAAATATAAAGAAAGTATTGAAGAGAGATCTAAATCAGGCGATTACTCTACGTCTATTGACTCTATAAGCCTGAATAAGTTCTTCAATTCGTGGGTTGAGAATAATGGAATAGATGTTTCAAGTTCTCCTAAGAATATCAATGAATTGATAGTCGAATTAAACGCCTTTGGAGTAACAACGCTAGAAGAGCTAATAAATATAATTCCACCTAAATATGCGGATGTTTATAAAGAAATTAATTATAGTTCTAATATCCTTGGTATTGTAAGGGATTGGATGCTTATAAATAACTGGGAGCATTTCGTAGACGAGGTTCCATTTAATTGGGTGGTTGATGATGAAGCAATGGTTACCCTTGATAAGTTCATCAAAGATGAACAGTTGAAAGGCATGTTAAATGCGTTAGAGGCCTTAGGTAACCTAGCTCTAGAAGACTATGAATACTAGTTGGCTAACAAAGCATTTAAGAGTGATTCGCAAAGCTCGGCGCTTTCGCTTCGCTCAAGTATAGCCGAGCGTCGCTCACACCTTAATGCGGCGTTAGCTTAATAGTGTACAAAAAGATAGAGTTTAAAAATGGAAAATATTGAAAATAATACGTCAGTTAATACCGAGAGACAAAAGTGCGAATTATATGTGGTTTCTCCCAAGAAGTTCACGATACTTTTTCTCAGTACAATGGGACTTTATGGTATCTATTGGTCTTATAAAAACTGGAGTCTTTACAAAAGTAGTTCTAACGACAATATTTGGCCTGTAGCCAGAGCTTTCTTCGACATTTTCTTCATACACTCGCTATGCAGTAAAATTACTTTTCAGACACAGCCTGAGTCAGAACAAAAGGAAAGTTCAACAGTCGAATGGTATGCTACCAAGTACGTAATTTTGGTTATTATCGGTAGGGTGTTTGATCAGTTGGCAAACAAAGATATAGGTATGCCATACAGTTACTTTGTCAGCGTTCTACTAGTCCCTTTCACATATCAAGCATTATATTCCATTCAGTTAAAAATTAACCAGTATATGGAAGATGAGTCGGGTAGTTCCAATGGCGATCTAAGTTGGGCTAACTACTTATGGATTGTTATAGGTGTTCTATTCTGGTTGCTGATTATACTTGGCGCAGTAGCTACACTCTTTGGGATTTAAGCTAACAAGGCGTTTAAGACGGATTCCCAACGCTTGGCATTTTCGGTTGGCTTTGAATTTAGTGTTTACGGCACAAAGGCTTAGGTAGGGTGGTAGCGTTGCTCACCACTTAACGCGGCGTTATGTAACTTTGGAGATAGTATGTCAAAATCAATAGAAGAGGAAATGGCTGATGCTGAGAAAGATATTGTAAAAGCGTTACTTTACTCTATCCCTTTAATGATTGTTGCCGTTGCTGCTCCAATTGCAGCCTATAACCAGTTGTTATTGCCCGTTGGTGAAAATGCTGGCTCATGGTTTCAACGAAGCGGGGCGATAACTCTGGTATTAGCGCTTTGGGTCGAATTCAATCTCATAAAAGTTAATGAGCATATAAACCTTTCTGGTATAACGATCTCTGACCAAACAGAGTTAAGTCAAAAATACAAACTGGTATATCGAATATTTCAGTATCTCGGAATTTTCTTGGCAATTTCCGGCACTGTAATATGTAGCTACGGTGACTTAGTCACTGGGTTAAAAGTTACATAACAAAGCATTTAAGAGTGATTCGCAACGCTTGGCGTTTTCGCTTCGCTCAAGTATAGCCAAGCGTCGCTCACACCTTAATGCGGCGTTATAACTCAGGAGGAAGAGTGGAAAATTTCCCGATAGACAAACTCAAATTTACAAGTGCAATGCTTTCTGGTGTCGATGGTATGGTTTCAATTGAGATAGGAATAGAGCCGTTTGAACTTAGCCTAGACGGCTATTCGGAGAACATAGAAACTGTGGTTAGCCTAGACGGTATAAATTTACCTACAGAACTTAATGAACTTACTGGTAGAACCTTTACTTTCCCTGTAAACCCAAATGACGGGTATATTGACGGGTCAGTTTACTTTTTTGGTGCTCATAGCCCTGTTGACATAACTGAAATTAAGTTTGGCGAACTGGCAAATGGAAAGCTACCGATGGTACTCGAGTCATCATGGGCATTGGAATTTGAGTCAACAGGGTTCAAAAACATAAATACAACTATTCACACATACCTGAAGTTATAACAAGGCGTTTAAGGCAGATTCCCAACGCTCGGCGTTCTGCATTCAACGTTGGGCTAAGTGTTTACGGTATAAAGGTTTAGGTTAGGTGGCTTAGCGTTGCTCACTACTTAACGCGGCGTTAGCTGCAGATGAGAATAGAGTATAAATATGGAAGTTAACTACAAAAATTATGATGCCAAGTCGTTGCTTGAAGCGTTAAGTGGTATAGATGCTAAAGCCTATCCGGAGAACTATAGCTCTTTAACAAGTGAGATTGCGCTTCGAAAAAACGAGATACAGGAATACTATGATCAACTCGCAAATGCTAGAAAGTTGCGATGGAGTAAATTATTGACGTTCATTGGTATTAATCAATTGCTTGTTGCAGCAATAGCCTTAGTGATGCTCGTTCTTTCCGTTTCAGGCTTGACGGGATTTCAAATTGTCAGTTCGTGTTTTGTCATTCTTTTAAATGTATTATCGGGTCTAGTCTTATACAAACGTACGACACGGTATTACTTGCTTTCTTATTTGAACGTAGGGCTTCAAATCTTTGCATTTGGGTTTGGAGGATTGTATTTCGATTACTATGGTGTGGGAGGTATTTTCCTCACTTTAGACTGGGTAAGCGACACGTACCGCTGGTTCTCAGCATCTTTCAATGTTGGTGGTTCACTTCTAGCGTATTCAAATAAATATAATTTAGGGTTCGTTCAAGTCGATTTATTAGCCTTGTTCTACATTTGGGTGATCCGAAAGTCATTGTCGCAAACCAGCAGCTAACAAGGCGTTTAAGGCAGATTCCCAACGCTTGGTGTTTTACACTCTAAGTTGGGTAAAGTGTTTACGGTGTAAAGGTGTAGGTTAGGTGATAGGCGTTGCTCACTACTTAACGCGGCGTTATGCGACTGGAAGGAAAATTATCCCATCTCTCGTTTTCGCTCTCTTTGGCTATCCATTTTCGGTGTCGGCAACTCAGCATTGTCGGCTCAATTTCTTGAATCTATCAGGCCGTAAAACATGCCAATATTCGCGGGTTGCCTCATTGGTTTTCAGTGCTGGTTTGTGGCGAGTTCCACTGGCTCAAAGTGTGGAAATAGCAAGGCTATCGACGCTTTGTATTTGTTGAACGCTCGGCTCTGCTAGGTTAGTTGGTTTAAAAGCAGCATTGTTGCTGAAAGGCCGCATTTAGTGGTTGTTGAAGTCTCGGCTGTAACATAGTGACCCTGCTGTTTCTTGAATCACAAAAAATGTTTGGTTTGTTTGTGGTTTTTCGCGCTTAAGGTAGTCTGCATTGGGCCAAGTTGGCTTATGCGTGCAAATTCGCATAACAAGGCGTTTAAGGCAGATTCCCAACGCTTGGCGGTTTGTATTCTAAGTTGGGTTTAGCGTTTAAGGTGTAATGGTTTAGTTTGGGTGGTAGGCGTTGCTCACTACTTAACGCGGCGTTATGTGCTCGGAGGGAATATGGAAATTCAGAAGGTCCTAAAATCGGATTTAGAGGCAGTGACAAGGCTTGTTTCAGAGGTCTCAGACAAGGATGTGCTTCCATTGTTTAACGAACAGGGAAAGCAAGAGTATAAGGACAGAGTTTTACCTGACCTAGTGACAACTTTTGACCATGAGAAGTTTTCATCTGTTAAGGCCGTATCAGATGGGGAAGTCCTTGGTTTTGCTGCTTTACGTGATGGGAATTATCTAACACATTTATTTGTTGCTCATTCACAGCAAGGGTCAGGTTTAGGTCGTGCTTTATTGAATCATGTGCTCAATCAGACAGATGCTCGTGAAGTTAGCCTGCGTTCATCGGTGAATGCTGTTGAGTTCTACAATCGTAATGGTTTCGTAGCAACAGGTGAAGAAGCCGAGTTCAACGGAATTAGGTCCGTACCAATGTCTTTAGTACGCACATAACAAAGCATTTAAGAGTGATTCGCAACGCTTGGCGGTTTCGCTTCGCTCAAGTATAGCCAAGCGCTGCTCACACCTTAATGCGGCGTTAAATGGTATGAGGGTTCTTATGCAGTGGAGTAAACGTAAAAAGCGGGTGGAAAGCTTCTTTGCTGATTCAGTCAAGGGGCGAATAGAATTGCGCACAACTCATTACAGAGCAACGCATGATCAACAAGGTCGTGGTTATATCACCTTCGATAAGAGTGAAGTTTGGAGTATGTGTACCTTGTCATTTTACTCAGATGAGTATGAACGGATCTATAAACTCGTAAGTGATGAAGTTACTCCCTACAAAGCTCAAATGTTAGCTCATGAACAGCTCAAGTCTGAAGGTAGGTTAAGCCAATATCTGTACTACGAATCACTCGACGAATACTGTAATAACACAATTGAGGAATCCCTAACTTCGCCAAACCTACTTATAAGATGTTTGGCATTGCTTGATTCCCGTCTAGGACAAAGGCGCATACGTACAATTGACTTAGACGAAGAAAGCCAAATGGTTGTTAAGTTTTATAAAATAAGGAGAGCCTGCGACAATACCATTTAACAAGGCGTTTAAGGCAGATTCCCAACGCTTGGCGTTTTGCATTTTAGGTTGGGTTTCGTGTTTAAGGTACAATGGTTGAGGTTAGGTGGTAGGCGTTACTCACTACTTAACGCGGCGTTAGCCCTTTTTGAGGAAATGATATGGAAATCGTGCAAGAAATTGACGTTTCAGAATTGCATCATAAGGCAATCGAAGCGTTAAGAAACCAAGCTTTCCCAGATAGCCAAGTAAGTCGTTCTTACTTTAAGCAGTTACCTCATATGCGTGCTCTTCATTTTCAAGGTGAACACTTGGTTGGCTATCTTGGACTGGACTATCGAGCCGTGAGCGTCGGTGGGGAAATACATAAGGTTCTGGGCGTCATCGACTTCTGTGTTGATGAACGTTATCGAGGGCAAGGTATTGGCTCTTTTATGTTGTCAGAAGTATCGGCATTTGCCGAAACTAAAGACGTTGATTTCATAATCCTCATATCTGAGTTAGATGATTTCTACTCTTCAAATGGCTTTAACAAAGTTCAGTGCATGCAATCTTGGTTAAGGCTTCACGAGCACACCAACTTTGGAGTTGCTGTAGAGCACGTTGATGAACTGTATGTGAAACCACTCAGAGATAAGCAGTGGGGTGTTGGACATTTTGATTGGCTAGGTTATATGTACTAGTCAACCACAGGGCTAACAAAGCATTTAAGAGTGATTCGCAACGCTTGGCGTTTTCGCTTCGCTCAAGTATAGCCAAGCGTCGCTCACACCTTAATGCGGCGTTAGGTTTTTTATCAATTCCTCACTCTTTATTATATGGTATGATATTCCATTCTATTGATATCGAGGTTTCTCATGCGTAAGTTATTAAGTGTTTCTCTAGTCGCACTGTTAGTTGGTTGTTCAACTAAGCCAAGTCATGTCGGAGAGCCAGTTCACACGAAAGATGGTGATGAATTTAGTATTCAACAAGTTGAAAATGGTTTTACTGTCGCTGGACATTACAGTGAATACCAGTTCGTAAGAAGTAGTCGTGATGGTTTCGCTGGGTGCACGAATCTTATCAATAATGCGGCAAAAGAATATGCGGCTAACAATGGGGAATCAGTGTCTTTACCAAAATGGGAAGATGTGACAGTTATTGATCATGGTCGCGACATAATTACAGCTGTAATGAACGTGAATTGTGAATACACATATGAATATACAAATGCATCTAAATCTACGAGTAAAGTGTCGGACTTAAACTCACTTGTTGACCTGTATGAACGTGGGCTGTTGACTGAGTCAGAGTTTTCAAAAGCAAAATCGAAGCTACTTGAAAACTAAAACCTAACAAAGCATTTAAGAGTGATTCGCAACGCTTGGCGGTTTCGCTTCGCTCAAGTATAGCCAAGCGCCGCTCACACCTTAATGCGGCGTTATGTGCTCGATAGGAGTTCGAATTAGTGAAATTTATCCCTTATTTCTTCGAAGAGTTTGGGCTGTCCATTAGCCATGAGCAGTTGGAAGCGAAATTGAGAAACTCAAACCTAAGGGGAACCCTCAAAGAAAATGAGTTGAAAATTGTAAGACCTATTAGGTGGCTATCAAATCCTTTTCGACCAGTAGCAGGAATTCGCTCTAGTAACTTTTCTCCTGAAAACAGTCAAATAGTTGCTAGCTTTCGTCCTCATGCTTTGGGTATTTGCTTTGTTGCGTTTTGGGTGGGAGGCTTTACTCTCGAACTATTGGACACTTTGATCAATGGACCAATGGTGGCAATACCTCCACTACTTTTGTTGTTGCTTTCGGGCTATTTCATGATGTTTGTCGGGTTCTGGATAGAGGTTCCTTTTTAAAAAGGGAGCTAAGAAAATTACTTGAAACAAGCACATAACAAGGCGTTTAAAGCAGATTCCCAACGTTCGGCGTTTTGCATTCAAAGTTGGGTTAAGTGTTTACGGTGCAAAGGTATAGGTTAGGTGGTTAGCGTTGCTCACTACTTAACGCGGCGTTATGTTGCAATCACTAGTTGCAATCTTCAGGGAGAAGTGCCTGACCTGAATTGTCGATGAGATAAATGAGTGCATCAATCACTCGGGTTGGTGTTAACAAGTTCTCTTAGCTGCAAGCATCGAGTTCAAGTGTAAGGTGAAGTTGCTCTCGCTCTACTTTGATAAATAGGTTTCCATGTGGTGGGCGCTCTTGTGACAAAGCGAAGGCCCCGATACCAAGAAAGTGTGGGCTGTTAAGGTTTCTGGTCGCGTAGATATCACATTTTAACTTGTGGGCCAGTGCTAAGAAATCCAGAAGTAAGTTAATCTGTTCATCTGAAATGCTATCAAGTGATTTGACATGTGGTTGTTTACAGAAACATTCCAAATAGTTAATCATCTCATCGATATTGTTGTTAAATAGCATCGCGTCTAGTTCTTGTTATAAAGCTTGCGATTGTACCTTGAGTCAGCAACATAACAAGGCGTTTAAGACAGATTCCCAACGCTTGGCGTTTTGCGTTCTAAGTTGGGTTAAGTGGTTAAGGTGTAATGGTTTAGGTTATGTGGCTGGCGTTGCTCACTACTTAACGTGGCGTTATGTGTTTTGAGGATTATATGAGATTTCCAGATTTACGTTTGCATGATTCGGTCGTTCAATCCATCGAGTATTTGTGGGAGCAAAAGTCAGTTCGAATAACTGGATTACTATGTTCGAAAGAGAGCGTGCAGTTCGAAATTAATTTCTCAGCGGTATCAGCCGTGAATACAACCCAAGCGGAGCCGTGGGGACCATCGGTTTCAGTTAACGAAGTAAGAGTGTCAGAGAAAGGAGCGTACATTATAGAGATGCAATCAGGAGACGATATCCAAGTATTTGCTAGTTCCTTTGCCTACAAAGAAGTACACACATAACAAGGCGTTTAAGACAGATTCGCAACGCTTGGTGTTTTGCATTCTAAGTTGAGTTAAGTGTTTAAGGTGTAAAGGTTTAGGTTAGGTGGCTTAGCGTTGCTCACTACTTAACGCGGCGTTAGTCGCCAGAAAAAGCTAGCAGTCAAAATCATGTTTCTAAGCTCAAAACTTGGCTACTGGTTATTTGATTCATAGTTCCATCTTCGACGGTCAAAGCTCAGTTTCATCGGTTCTAAATCAATGCATTACTATTTTCCAAGCGGTTGTTTCGTTCTTTGGTGGTGATAGAGCAGGGTAATCGAAAATCTGTTTTTGGTTGCAAATCTGCTCGGTGAGTTTGTTGGTTTAAAAGCTTATTTACTTGCTGAAAGGAAGTTTTCTCTGGTGTGGTAAGTTCCACGTGGTTTCAGTGACTTTGTTGAAAGTCCGCACTGTGAGATTGGTTTTCCAAAAGCGCTTTTTTGGTGTTGTCAGTCTGTTTTCTGCGGCGTTGGCTGTTCCAAGTGGTTTCATTGAATAGCCGCTTTGAGACTACGCCTGACTTAAGTGCATCAAAACACATAAAGTTTGTTGTTCGCAAAGTTTAGTTTGGCTTAAAATTGTCGCTCGGTGCCTCGCGACTAACAAACTGTTCAAGAGTGATTCGCAACGCGTGGCATTTTTACTATGCGTTGGTTTTAGTGATTAAGGTGGTATGCGACGGCTTAGGTATTGCGTTGCTCACACCTTAACAGGGCGTTATACAAAACGATAGGTTTAAGCTTATGCGCAAGACAATATCTCATTTAACTTTAGCAGTAAGTGCTTTGTTCATTGGTGCTGGAGCTGTGAATCAAGGCGTAAGCGGCTTTCTACTAGCATTGCCTTTTGTTGCTGGGTTTATTTTAACTTTGGAGGCTTTCCCATTAAAAGGGAAAGTAGGCTATATTGCTGTTGTCACAATTCTATCTATCCCGTTAGTTTGGAATCACGAAGAAAATAAAATCATATACCCTTGGCTAGG
>NZ_AEVT01000049.1 GCF_000189275.1 Vibrio sinaloensis DSM 21326
GTATCGCCCACTTCGGCTTGGGCTGGAACCGTCACTAACACGTCCACTTGGCCACTGATTTCAGTGTTAGAAATCGTACCATCGTCGTTAATATCTTCAGTGATGACCACGGTTGGCGCTGGCGTTGCCGTGGTGTCACCCATGACTGCGCTGTCGCTGCCTGGGGCTGACTCATTGCCTGCTTGGTCCACGATGGTGGCTGTTACAGTAATGCTGCCGCCATCCGCTGGGCGGTCGTATTGGTAGGTCACGCCGTTGTC
>NZ_AEVT01000048.1 GCF_000189275.1 Vibrio sinaloensis DSM 21326
CTTGAATTGACTGTGCTGAGTCTTACGACTCGTTGGTCACTTCGTTTCATTGAAACCTAATTTGATACCGAAGTATCGAATTGGATTATCATCAACGAGTGCCCACACAGATTGATAGGTTTATATTGTTAAAGAGCTTTCCTATTGAGCTTCGCTCAAATCGGACGGCCATTTTAGCGAGATAAAGTTTAGTGTCAACCACTTTTTTCAAACTTTTTTCAAGCGTTTCCACTTGGCTAATTGACCTTGCTAACTTCGTTCTCGTTTCTATTGAAGCGTTCCCGTGTCAGCGAGGTGGCATTATAGGGAGCAGATTCTTCTTGGCAACCCCTTTTTATCATTTTTTCCGTTTTTTTTATTGTTCGGTTAATTATTAGGCCAGAACCGCTAAAAACATACCTTATCGTTACAAATCCACAAACTTTTTACTAAATAAGGCCACTTTTTCCCAGTTTGTGTATTCCACTTCCTTGGTTGTATCTGTCTCACCGCCGGTCATGGTCATGATGAGTTTAATCATCATTTTATCGAACAGGCCATAACGTGGGTAATAGAGAGCACCAGCAAAAACGCCAATCAGTTTTGGTTGCCAAGGCGACTTTTTCAAAAATGTACGGATATAAGCGCTGCCCTCAGGTGTATCTTTACCTTGTTCTTCTTTACGAGCAGTAAGGTTTACACAGAAGAACGCCACTTTGTGTTGTTGCAATTGACTAAGGTTCTTTTCAATAAACTGATATAGTTTCTTATTAAGGTGACCATAACGGATGGACGCCCCAATCAATACTCTTTCGTATTGACCGAAGTCGATCTCCTCTACATCGTGTAGATCTAACAGCTCGCATTCGAAGTCTGCGAGTTGCTCTTCTATATAATGAAGAATTTTCTTTGTTTGCCCTTCGCGAGAAGAGTATAAAAATAGTGCTTTAGCCAAAATTTTCCCTTAACTACGCCAAAACGTAGGCGTTAGTAGTATAAGAAGAGTAAACACCTCTAAGCGACCAAACAACATGGATACAATCAAGACCCATTTTGCTTTGTCGTTGATATCACCAAAATGAAGTGCAACTTCACCCAGTCCTGGGCCTAAGTTATTCAACGTTGCGGCGACTGCAGAAAATGCACTGAGCTCATCAATACCAGTTGCGATCAGCGCCAGCATACAAACGACAAAAACCAACGCATAAGCGGAGAAAAATCCCCATACTGCATCAACAACACGCTGCGACAAGGCTGTCCCACCAACTTTGATGGTATAAACCGCGCGCGGGTGCACAAGACGTTTAAGCTCCCTAACACCTTGTAAAGTGAGCAACAAAATTCGGATCACTTTCATTCCTCCACCTGTCGAACCAGCACAGCCTCCTATAAATGAAGAGAACAGTAATAGAACCGGCAAGAACAACGGCCAATCGGAGAAACCTGTAGTAGTAAAACCCGCAGTAGTTGAAATGGACACAGTTTGGAACAGCGCCTGATCAAATGCGTCGTAAACAGAGTCGTACGAGTGATGGTTAAGTAGAATGAGAAAACAGACTAAGAACAATAAAGCTTGAATGAATAAAAAGGCGCGAAATTCAGGGTCTTTCCAATAATACTTGGGGTGCACTCCACCAGAAGCGAAAGCGGCAAAGTGCAAAGAGTAATTACACGCAGAAATAAGTAGAAAGACCACGGTAATCATATTGATGGCGTAGCTATCAAAATATCCCATGCTGGCATCATGGGTAGAAAACCCACCAATAGCTATTGTTGAGAAACTGTGACTTATTGCATCGAAGGGCGTCATTCCCGCTAGCCAAAATGCACCTGCACAAGCCAATGTTAGGCTTAAGTAGATGTACCAAAGCGCTTTAGCGGTTTCTGCAATTCGCGGAGTCATTTTGGAATCTTTTACCGGACCCGGTATTTCTGCACGATAAAGCTGCATACCACCGATACCGAGTACCGGAAGAATCGCTACAGCAAGAACGATGATCCCCATTCCACCAAACCACTGCAGAAATTGGCGATAGAAAAGTATCGCTTTAGGTAAATCATCCAGGCCAACGATCACCGTAGCCCCTGTTGTTGTTAAAGCAGAAAAAGACTCAAAGAATGCATCTGTTACCGAAATATTGGGGTTATCAGATAAAAGGAAGGGAATAGAGCCAGCACTGCCCAATACCGTCCAAAACAGGACCACTATCAGGAAACCATCGCGGGCTTTCAACTCATGTTTAAAACGGCGATTGGGGAACCAACATACGGCACCACAAAAGAGCAAGACGAAAAAAGTAGTTACGAACGCAACACCAGCACCATCACGATAGATCAACGCGACTAAAGCTGGAGCGAGCATGGAGACACTAAAAAGTGCGAGCAATAGCCCGACGATGCGAATAATTGAACGAAATTGCATGTGTTGATTAACGAACGAAGCTTTGCTTCTAACTTCCTAGTTTTTATTGTCCCTTAAGGGGAGTTACTTGTGCTTTTGCACCACTCTTATTGATCACACTCTGAGTGAATTCAGCGACCTGAAGACGCTCAATTTCAATCACAATTCGCACTTGGTCGCTATACTCAGCACTCACCTCTGTTGCCGAATATTGGCTCATGAGTGATTGGACCATAGGCATGAACCCATAGTCTAACTCTAGTTGCAATTGTGTGGTTATTTTTTTCTCAATTGTTTGAAGCAACTTTAATGCTTGTTGCACACCGCCGCCATATGCTTTCACTAACCCGCCAGTACCAAGCTTGATACCACCAGAATAGCGTGTGACAACCGCGGTGATCTCTCCAACTCCCGAGCCCGATAACTGCGCTAGTATCGGTTTGCCCGCTGTCCCTGAAGGTTCTCCATCATCACTAAAGCCCCATTTCATTGAATCATCAGGGCGGCCTGCCACAAAGCCCCAACAGTTATGTCTCGCATCAGCGTGCTTGGCTTTTACCATCTCGACAAAGTCTTTGGCAGCAGCGACATCGGGAGTGTGAGCTAAATAGGTAATAAAGACACTCTTTTTTATCTCTTCTTCAAACTGACAGGAAGTGAAAGGAATCAAGTAGGGTTGGTCATTCATAGTGATATCAGGATTTTGCTGTTGATTTGAGTCTACCATGACAAACAATTATTCGTCGCCTAGGATCTGTCCAAGCGCACAATGTTAAACACTTGTTTAAAAAATGTATTGAATTTAACCAAGGACCGATCCACACTAAAACCACTGGTCAAACCAGATTAAAAATATAACAACTTTCCTGGTTGTCTAAAGCGCTTTTTTACCGCTATAGATAAACACACAATCCAAGATTGTATGTCATGGAGATAGACAATGATTTACCAAGCCGAAACCCTACAGGTAAAGGAAGTACAAGATGGTATAGCAGAGCTTAGTTTCTGCTCTCCAAAATCCGTAAACAAGCTCGACTTAGCCACACTAGAGTCTCTCGATAAAGCCCTTGATGCACTAACAGGTTATCAAGGACTAAAAGGCTTAATGCTCACCTCAGATAAAGATGCATTTATTGTTGGCGCGGATATCACCGAATTCTTAGGTCTTTTTGCTAAGACAGATGCTGAGCTCGATCAGTGGCTGCAGTTTGCTAACAGCATCTTTAACAAGCTAGAAGACTTACCCGTTCCGACTATATCGGTACTAAAAGGCCACACGTTAGGTGGTGGTTGCGAGTGTGTACTTGCCACTGACATGCGCATTGGTGACAAGACCACCAGCATCGGTCTTCCAGAAACGAAACTGGGCATCATGCCGGGCTTTGGAGGCTGTGTACGTCTACCGCGTGTTATCGGTGCCGACAGCGCAATGGAAGTGATCACTCAAGGAAAAGCGTGTCGTGCGGATGAAGCATTAAAGATTGGTCTTCTAGATGCCGTTGTTGATAGCGACGCACTTTATGACTCTGCACTACAAACACTGACATCGGCAATCAACGAGAAGTTGGACTGGCAAGCTCGTCGTAAACCAAAGACATCACCACTTACGCTAAGTAAGCTCGAATCAATGATGAGCTTCACCATGGCGAAGGGTCTAGTGGCTCAGAAAGCGGGTCCTCACTATCCAGCTCCAATGACTGCCGTTATTACGATTGAAGAAGGCGCTCGCTTTGCTCGAAACGAAGCTCTCGACATTGAACGTAAGCGCTTCGTAAAACTGGCTAAGTCTGAAGAAGCAAAATCACTGGTTGGTTTGTTCCTTAACGACCAATACATTAAAGGGCTTGCTAAAAAATCAGCTAAGTCAGCGAGTAAAGACACGCAGCGTGCAGCCGTGCTTGGTGCAGGTATCATGGGCGGCGGTATCGCTTACCAATCTGCATTAAAAGGCGTGCCGGTGTTAATGAAAGACATCGCGCAACCTTCACTCGATTTAGGCATGACTGAAGCATCTAAGCTGCTGAATAAACGCTTATCTCGTGGTCGTATTGATGGCTTTAAGATGGCTGGTATTTTAGCGTCTATCACACCGAGCCTACATTACGCAGGCATCGAAGAATCAGACGTGATTGTTGAAGCCGTAGTAGAAAACCCGAAAGTAAAAGCAGCAGTTTTGAGTGAAGTCGAATCGCATGTCGGTGAAGACACGGTTATCACCTCAAACACCTCGACGATTCCAATCAATCTATTAGCGAAATCGCTAAAACGTCCAGAAAACTTCTGTGGCATGCACTTCTTCAACCCAGTGCACCGCATGCCTCTTGTTGAGATCATCCGTGGTGAACATACCTCTGATGAAACCATCAATCGCGTTGTTGCGTACGCAGCGAAAATGGGCAAATCACCCATTGTCGTTAATGACTGCCCTGGGTTTTTTGTAAACCGCGTATTGTTCCCATACTTTGGTGGCTTCAGCATGCTACTTCGCGATGGTGCTGACTTTACGAAAATCGACAAAATTATGGAATGTAAGTTTGGCTGGCCGATGGGACCTGCATACTTGCTCGATGTTGTTGGTATTGATACTGCTCACCACGCACAAGCCGTTATGGCACAAGGCTTCCCAGAGCGTATGGGCAAACAAGGTCGTGACGCAATAGATGCACTGTTCGAAGCAGATAAATACGGCCAGAAGAATGGCAATGGCTTCTACAGCTACACCATTGATAGAAAAGGTAAGCCTAAGAAAACCTTCTCTGAAGAAATCTTGCCGGTACTCGCTGACGTTTGTGCCGATAAACAGGACTTTGACGAACAAACCATCATTCAACGTATGATGATTCCAATGATCAACGAGGTGGTGTTGTGTCTGCAAGAGGGTATCATCGCCACACCTCAAGAAGCGGATATGGCACTGGTTTACGGTCTTGGTTTCCCTCCATTCCGCGGCGGCGTATTCCGCTACCTAGATAGCGTAGGTATTGCTGAGTTTGTTGCAATGGCAAAACAATACTCAGAGCTTGGTGCTATGTACCAAGTACCACAGATGCTGATTGATATGGCGGCGAAAGGTGAAAGCTTTTACGGTGCACAACAGCAAGGTTCTATCTAAGGAGGGATTCTAAAATGACTAATCAAACAAGAAATGTTGTCGTAGTCGATTGTCTACGTACTCCAATGGGTCGCTCTAAAGGTGGTGCTTTCCGTCATACGCGAGCAGAAGATCTATCTGCGCGCCTGATGAAGGGCATTCTTGCTCGTAACCCACAGGTGAACCCAAGTGAGATTGAAGATATCTACTGGGGCTGTGTACAACAAACACTAGAACAAGGCTTTAACGTTGCACGTAATGCGGCGCTACTTGCTGGTCTGCCAATTGAGATTGGTGCCGTGACGGTTAACCGCTTGTGTGGTTCATCAATGCAAGCGCTTCACGACGGAACACGCGCGATCATGACTGGAGATGCAGAGATCTGCCTCATTGGTGGTGTAGAGCACATGGGTCATGTACCAATGAACCACGGTGTGGACTTTCACCCAGGTATGTCAAAAACGGTTGCTAAGGCCGCTGGCATGATGGGCTTAACCGCTGAGATGCTAGGTAAACTGCATGGCATTAGCCGTGAGCAACAAGACGAGTTTGCTGCGCGCTCTCATGCTCGTGCACATGCTGCAACCGTAGAGGGTCGTTTTAAAAACGAAATCCTACCAATTGAAGGTCATGCGGCTGACGGCACGCTGTTCACTCTGGATTACGATGAAGTGATTCGCCCTGAAACATCCGTTGAAGGTCTATCTCAACTTCGTCCTGTTTTCGACCCAGCAAACGGTACAGTAACAGCCGGTACATCATCAGCGCTGTCTGATGGTGCATCAGCGATGTTGATCATGAGCGAAGAGAAAGCCAATGAACTTGGTTTGAAGATTCGCGCACGCATTAAAGGTATGGCAATTGCCGGCTGTGATCCTTCTATCATGGGTTACGGTCCTGTACCTGCGACGCAAAAAGCGCTCAAGCGAGCTGGTCTTTCAATTGAAGACATGGATGTGGTTGAGCTAAACGAAGCATTTGCTGCGCAGTCTCTACCATGTGCTAAAGACTTGGGTCTGCTTGATGTTATGGATGAAAAGGTCAACCTTAACGGTGGTGCGATTGCATTGGGTCACCCACTTGGTTGTTCTGGCTCACGTATATCAACGACGTTAATCAACCTAATGGAAGCCAAAGACGCGAAATACGGTCTAGCAACCATGTGTATCGGTTTAGGTCAGGGTATCGCGACGGTATTTGAACGCCCATAGATTGCTCGATCGTCATAACAACAAAGCGCCAGTAAGAGCTGGCGCTTTTTGATCCCACTACCTTGCTTGCAACCAGTCTTGATATAACTGTTCACTGGATCCTAGGTAATCGACCATCCATTGGATCATTTTATGGTTTTCATCTTTGCGCCACACCAAGCAGCAATGACTCAAAGGTTTCTCTTCAGGAAGGATCTTTTCCACCAGCAGCCCTTCAGCAATTAAAGGACGTGCTATATGTCGAGGCATATAGCCGACACCCACACCATTTTTTAGACACTCGATCGCACTGTACCAGTTAGGTAGCAACAACCTTCGTTGCTTAGGGTAATGCACAGTGTGCCTCTTGGGTAATAAATTGGAGGTATCATCTAAGCAAATCGCAGGGTACTGGCTGACGTACTCTTCTTTCAGTACCTGTTGTTTGACACACGGGTGGCTGGGAGACATAACAAACGCCCAATCTAAAATGCCCATTTCACGAACTTCAAAATCGCCCCCAACAGGAATGGCCGCCGTTGCACCAATCACGATATCAGCACGACCTTGTGAAATCGCTTCCCAAGAACCATTGAACACTTCCATATTGATTTGCAGCTCTGCATAGGGAAAGGTTTGATAGAAGTCTTCAATTAAAGGTTTTAACCGCTCTAACTTAACCACATTATCCAGTGTTAGCTTGAGCGTTTTCTGCCAGCCTTGTGCAACTCGCCGAGTTTGTGCCTTAACCTCTTCCATTTGTCTCAGCATGACTCGAGCTTGTTGCAAAAACTGTACGCCTGCTGGAGTGAGCTCTACCTTTCTCGGTAAACGCTTGAACAAGATAACATCGAGTTCCTGTTCTATTTGGCGAATGCTATAGCTGATTGCAGAAGGCACTTTATGTAAGACCTCAGCAGCAGCAGTAAAACTTTCCAATCGAGCGACCGTATCGACTAGCTCAAGTGAAGATTGAGAGAAAACACCCATAAACTGACCATTCAATTTTTTTGATTCATAACTGCAAATTTTAGCGTTTTATTTTCAACAATACGAATATTAGACTGCCAAGGTTAATAAAAAGGTTGGCGCCAACACCTACATATCCGTGAATTTTTTTGAATGGAACTATAATGAACATTTCTAAACTACAACTTTTTTATTTGGCAGCGTTATCCATGTTGGGCTTTATTGCCACTGACATGTATCTACCGGCTTTCAAAGCGATGGAAATAGACTTCGCGACAGGCCCAGAGCAGATCGCCCTATCACTGACGGTTTTTTTGGTTGGTATGGCGCTTGGTCAGCTTTTATGGGGACTAGCCTCAGATAAGTTTGGCCATCGTAATACCCTGGCTGCTGGCTTGGGGTTATTTACCTTAGCTTCTTTTGGCCTCGCCTTTAGCGATCAAGTATGGCAACTACTGACATTGCGCTTCATTCAAGCGATCGGTGTGTGTGCACCCGCCGTGATCTGGCAAGCGATGGTCATAAAACGTTACTCCCATCAAAGCCAACAGATTTTCGCTACTATTATGCCGTTAGTCGCCCTGTCTCCCGCTCTCGCTCCCCAGCTTGGCGTGGTACTCGCAGATAACTTTGGCTGGCACAGTATTTTCATCGCTCTCACTATGATGGGGTTGTTATTAGTCGCAGCCACCATGACTCAAAACAAAGACAACGCAGAGCCAAAGGCAACCAGCGTCTCAAGTGATATCAAAGCGCTACTAAGTTCAAAGACCTATTTAGGCAACGTATTCATGTTTGCCACCGCGTCTGCCGCATTCTTCGCCTATTTGACGGGGATGCCAGAGATCATGGCTCAACTGGGGTATGAGGCAAAAGACATTGGCCTGAGCTTTATCCCACAAACCATTGCGTTTATGGCCGGTGGCTACTTAGGTAAAGTTGGTGTACGTAAATTTGGCGATGAGAAAGTGCTGCGCCAATTGATCGGCTTGTTTAGTGTCGCTTCTCTGCTGATTTTTATCGCGTCCCAGTGGCAACTGACCTCTATCTGGCCGATCCTAGCACCATTTTGCTTAATTGCCGTAGCAAATGGCGCTTTGTACCCTATCGTGGTCAACCGTGCATTAGCAAGTGCAAAACAGAGCCCAGCAACCGCAGCCGGATTGCAAAATAGCTTACAAATCAGTGTCAGTAGTCTATCGAGTGCTTTAGTTGCCGCACTCGCAAGCCAAGCCCAAATGGTAACGGGTATCGCTATTATGATTTGTATGACAGGTTTGTGGATGGGGTACGTACTGTCAAATCGACAGTTGGCTAAACACTTTACTACGCCAGACAATGCGCGCGTCGTGAGTGAAGAAGACTAGTTAAAGCCTCGCAATCAAATAGAGCCACTCAAGGTGGCTCTATTTGCATATAGTAAGCAGTTACAAACTCTTCAAGCCCCACTTTTCAGCGGTTTGTTTAAAGAAACCTTGGGTTTTCTTCAGCTCAACCCAATGGTTGATGTAGTTAATCCACACTTGGTCATTTTGCGGCAGTAACATAGCAATTGGGGTCGGTTTACGTGGTTGTTTTACAGGAACAATAGCTAGCTGTTTAAATTTCTCAACTAACGTCGCTGCTTCAACATTTGAGGTTACCGATACATCAGCACGTCGAGCCAGCAACTCCTGAAAATCACGTGCCGGTGCTTCAATCACTATATGTTTCGCTGAAGGGAAGAAGTCTTTCACCATTTTTTCTTGAACAGTACCAAGAGTGGCCGCCACTTTTATATCGGGCTTATCAAAGTCTGCCCAATCAGAGAATTTCGCTAAATCTTTCTTTTGCACGACTGGAACGAAAGCGAGGTAAAAGTATGGTTGACTATAACCCGCCACTTTCGCTCTCGACATATTGAGCGAAGCGCTACCAGTAATATCGTATTTGTTGGCAGTAATGCCATTGACCAGCGTTTTCCAATCGGTCGCGACGTACTCCACCTTAACCCCAAGATCTTTGGCAAGCTCAGTGGTGACATCGATATCAAAACCACGATAACTGTTGGTCGCAGGATCTTTCATCGTCATCGGATTCCAATCCCCTGTCGTACCAACCCGAAGTACACCTTGGTCCAAAATAGTCTGTAGACGACTTTCTGCGTGAGCAACTTGAGTGAGCGCAAGCAACCCCATCCCTAAAGCAAGCAATACTTTCTTCATTTCTATTCCCTTAAAAGAATGATGTTAGGAGATATTCCCTTTAATTATTAACCATTAATACAGCTTCATTGATAACATAGCAGCAACAAAGATATTTTTGTACCAATGCCGATGTTTCGTTGTCGCAAGTTTTCTATATAGAGACTCACGTAATCAACGCGATTGGTCACCGTCAGTTCAGGGAGTTCATGTGAACTATCGACATCTATACCTGTTACCTCTGCTGCTGCTTACAGGCTGCTCTGATTATCAATGGGGCTGGTATGTGCTTGATCCTTCAACAGAGCAAGGCCTAACCAATATAAAGTTTCTCCTAGCAGGATTTAACGACACCATCCAAGTGTCTCTATTGAGCATGCTATTTGCCATGACACTGGG
Source organism: Vibrio sinaloensis DSM 21326 (assembly GCF_000189275.1). Taxonomy (GTDB): domain Bacteria; phylum Pseudomonadota; class Gammaproteobacteria; order Enterobacterales; family Vibrionaceae; genus Vibrio; species Vibrio sinaloensis. The sequence goes on from NZ_AEVT01000048.1 coordinate 10,213, forward strand.
CCTTGTGATCGCCTTGTTGGCTTTAGCCAAGTCTCCTTTTTTACAGTTACTTAATCGCATATATGTCGAGGTAATCCGCTCGATTCCTGTTTTGGTATTGCTGCTGTGGGTTTACTACGGTATGCCTACTTTGTTGGACGTCTCTCTCAATCATTTTTGGGCAGGTGTTATTGCGCTCACCGTTGCTGAAAGTGCCTTTATGGCAGAAGTGTTTCGCGGAGGAATTCAAGCGATCAGCCGGGGGCAGCATGAAGCCGCCGAATCACTTGGGCTGAACTACTGGCAAAAGATGCGATTAGTCATTTTGCCCCAGGCGTTTCGTCATATTCTACCACCACTGGGCAATCAGTTTGTTTACATACTAAAGATGAGCTCACTGGTCAGCGTGATTGGCTTAAGCGATCTGACAAGACGAGCCAATGAACTGGTCGTTAATGAGTACTTACCATTGGAGATATACACTTTCCTCGTTGTAGAGTACTTAGTGCTTATCTTGTTAGTCTCTCACGCGGTTCGTTGGCTAGAGAAACGAATTGCGATACCAAGCCACTAGGCTGATGATTTAATCCCACAAAAAAGCCGCTCTTTATGAGCGGCTTTGATCTTTTAAGTGGTCAACGAGTTACGATGAATTACTTTTGTTTAACCGGACGTTGCCAACCTGAAATTTTGCGCTCTTTAGTGCGAGTAATTACTAACTCACCTTCAGCGACATCTTTAGTCAACGTGGTACCAGCACCAATTGTCGCACCATCTGCAATCGTCACTGGCGCCACCAGCTGGCTATCTGAGCCTACGAACACATCATTACCGATCGTGGTCTTAAACTTGTTTGCACCATCGTAGTTACAAGTGATGGTACCGGCGCCAATATTTGTGCGCTGACCAATATCAGCATCACCAAGGTAAGTCAGGTGGTTGGCTTTAGAGCCTTCACCTAAACGCGCATTCTTAACTTCAACAAAGTTACCAACATGAGAGTCGTTGCGCATTTCAGCACCTGGACGTAAGCGAGTAAATGGACCAACAGTACACTCTTCACCAACAGTTGCACCTTCAATTACGCTGTACGGGCGAACCAGTGTGTTGTCATCAATTTCACAATCTTTCAAAACACAACCAGCGCCGATTGTCACGTTATCACCAAGAGTAACTTTACCTTCAATAATCACGTTAGCGTCAATTTCACAATCCATACCACATTGCAGTTCACCACGTAAATCAAATCGAGCAGGGTCACGCAACATAACGCCTTGCTCTAGCAGTTTCTGAGCTTGCATAGACTGGAATGCACGCTCAAGACGAGCCAATTGAGCTCGGTCATTCACCCCTTCCACTTCAATCGCGTTCACAGGATGAACCGCTTCTACAGCGCGACCTTCGTTGTGTGCTGCTGCAATCACGTCAGTTAAATAGTACTCACCCTGCGCGTTGTCGTTGTTTAGATTTGAAAGCCAACGACGGAGATCAGCTCCACGGGCCACCATTACACCTGTGTTGATCTCTTTAATCAGCTTCTGCTCTTCTGTGGCATCTTTCTGCTCAACGATCGCTACAACAGGGCCATTTTTACGCACAATACGGCCGTAGCCCATTGGGTTATCCATAACGACAGTAAGCAAGGCGATACCACCTTCCGGCTTAGCGTCGAGTAGACCTTCAATCGTCTCTTCGGAGATAAGAGGTACATCACCGTAAAGCACAAGAATTTTTTCGTCGTCTTCAAACTGTGGAGAGGCTTGATCAACTGCATGTCCTGTACCTAACTGCTCAGCCTGGAGAGTCCAGTTGACAGATTCATTAGCGAGTTCAGCTTGCATTTGGTCGCCGCCATGGCCATAAACCAAATGAATATTCTGCGCACCTAATCCGTTACATGTATCGATAACGTGCTTCACCATAGGTTTGCCTGCAAGCGTGTGCAAAACCTTAGGCTTATTAGAGTACATACGGGTTCCCTTACCCGCTGCGAGAATTACGGCGCTAAACTTCATTTAATGACCTATTTTGACGTTGTATAAAATTTGAGAGCTATTTTAGACACTAATTGTTAATTAGTTAATCTTGTATGGGAAAGTTTCTGACCAAAATTACGCAAAAAGGCGACCAATTTGGTCGCCTTTATCACTTTTAAAACAACGACGTGATTAACGACGCTGTTTTGTCAGCTCGATAACTCGTAGCTGAGCAATGGCTTTAGCCAGTTCACTGGCCGCTTGAGCGAAGTCCATATCACCGTGCTGGTTCTGGATATTCTCCTCAGCGCGACGTTTCGCTTCCTCTGCCTTCGCTGCGTCTAGCTCTTCACCACGGATAGCAGTATCAGCCAGTACAGTTGCTGTACCCGGCTGAACTTCTACCATACCACCAGAAACATAAATGATTTCTTCGTGGCCGTGCTGTTTAACAATACGCACCATACCAGGCTTGATAGCGGTCAGCAGCGGTGTGTGGCCATGGAAAATACCAAGCTCACCTTCGCTACCGGTCACCTGAAACGTTTCTACACGACCAGAGAAGATTTTCTTCTCAGCGCTTACTACGTCTAGGTGAAAGGTTATTGCTGCCATATCGCCTCCTAGTTAGCCTTATAGCTTCTTCGCATTCTCGATAGCATCGTCAATCGTACCGCAGTACATGAACGCTTGCTCTGGAATGTCATCGTAATCACCAGCTAGTAGACCTTTAAAGCCACGTAGAGTCTCTTTAAGAGGTACGTAAACACCTGGGTCGCCAGTAAATACTTCCGCTACGTGGTAAGGCTGAGTTAGGAAACGCTCAATCTTACGTGCACGAGATACAACTTGCTTATCTTCTTCAGATAGCTCGTCCATACCTAGAATCGCGATGATGTCTTTCAGCTCTTTATAACGCTGAAGAGTCTGCTGAACGCCACGAGCGATGTCGTAGTGCTCTTGACCAACAACTAGCGGATCAAGCATACGAGATGTTGAATCTAGTGGGTCGATCGCAGGGTATAGACCCATTGCAGCGATGTTACGGTTAAGTACAACCGTTGCATCCAAGTGCGCGAACGTTGTTGCTGGAGACGGGTCAGTCAAGTCATCCGCAGGTACGTATACCGCCTGTACAGACGTGATAGAACCAGACTTAGTTGACGTGATACGCTCCTGAAGTACACCCATCTCTTCTGCAAGAGTTGGCTGGTAACCTACCGCTGAAGGCATACGACCAAGTAGTGCTGATACCTCAGTACCTGCAAGTGTGTAACGGTAGATGTTATCAACGAACAGTAGAACGTCACGACCTTCGTCACGGAATTTCTCTGCCATTGTTAGACCAGTCAGTGCAACACGAAGACGGTTACCTGGTGGCTCGTTCATCTGACCGTAAACCATCGCTACTTTCGATTCTTCAGGGTTTTCAACGTTAACAACGCCTGCTTCCTGCATCTCAAAGTAGAAATCGTTACCTTCACGAGTACGCTCACCTACACCAGCAAATACTGATAGGCCCGAGTGTTGAAGTGCGATGTTGTTGATAAGCTCCATCATGTTAACGGTCTTACCTACACCTGCACCACCGAATAGACCGATTTTACCACCCTTAGCGAATGGACAAACTAGGTCGATTACTTTAACGCCCGTTTCTAGAAGTGCGATCTCGTTTGACTGCTCTTCGTAGCTTGGTGCTTCACGGTGGATAGAGTAAGTCTCTTCCGCACCGATATCACCACACTCATCAATCGCATCACCAAGTACGTTCATGATACGACCAAGGGTCTTAGTACCTACTGGTACTGAAATTGGAGCGCCAGTATTTACAACTTCTACTCCACGACGTAAACCATCAGAGCTACCCATTACGATACAACGAACTACGCCACCGCCTAGCTGTTGTTGAACCTCAAGAACTAGACGCTCTTTAGATTCTGTAACGTTTAGAGCGTCATATACACTAGGTACTTCGCTCTGTGGGAACTCTACGTCGACTACCGCACCGATGATCTGTACGATCTTACCTGTAGCCATCGTTAATCCTCTAAACTATTTCGTTTTACCTAAACTTAAACCGCAGCTGCGCCACCAACGATTTCAGACAGTTCTTGTGTAATCGCAGCCTGACGGGCTTTGTTGTACACAAGTTCTAAGTCTTCAATCAGGTTAGTTGCGTTATCTGTTGCAGCTTTCATCGCAATCATTCGTGCCGCTTGCTCACAAGCAAGGTTCTCAACCACACCTTGGTAAACCTGAGACTCTACGTAACGTACAAGAAGCGTATCTAGTAGAGGTTTTGGTTCAGGTTCGTAGATGTAGTCCCATGAATGCTCACGCTGCATCTCTTCGCTGTCTGATTTAGGCAAAGGTAGCAATTGATCGATCGTTGGTTCTTGAACCATAGTGTTCACAAACTTGTTGAACACAACGTATAGACGGTCCAATTCGCCTTCATCGTATTTCTTCAGCATTACGCTTACAGAACCGATTAGGTCTTCAAGACTTGGGTGGTCACCCAGGCCAGAAACCTGAGCAGCGACTTTAGCGCCACTGTTGTTGAAGAATGCCGTTGCTTTTGAACCAATAACTGCTAGTTCAACTTCTGCACCCTTCTCTTTCCAAGTCTGCATATCTGTGACAGCTTTTTTGAACACGTTAATGTTCAAGCCACCACACAGACCACGGTCTGTAGACACGATGATGTAACCAACTCGCTTCGCTTCACGCTCTTCTAGGTACGGATGACGGTACTCTAGATTTGCGTTTGCCACGTGACCGATCACTTTACGCATTGTTTCAGCGTATGGACGAGAAGCTTCCATTGCATCTTGAGAACGACGCATTTTTGAAGCTGCTACCATTTCCATCGCTTTCGTAATTTTCTGAGTGCTTTTAACACTACCGATTTTATTACGTATCTCTTTTGCGCCGGCCATCGTTACTCTCCATTAGTTGGTGGCAGAAACTGCCACCGACCTATTACCAAGTTTGGGTTGCTACGAAGTCGTCCGTCAGCTTCTTCAGCTGCGCTTCAACTTCATCGTTGTATGCACCCGTCTTGTCGATCTCAGCTGCGAAATCAGCGTATTGACCGCGAGCGTACGATAGTAGAGCCGCTTCGAAATCTAGCAGTTTGCTTAGTTCAACATCTGCTAAATAGCCGCGCTCTGCCGCGAAGATTACTAGCGCTTGGTCAAATACAGACATTGGAGCGTACTGCTTCTGCTTCATTAGTTCTGTAACTTTTTGACCGTGGTCTAGCTGTTTCTTCGTTGCGTCATCAAGGTCAGACGAGAACTGTGCGAATGCCGCTAGTTCACGGTACTGAGCTAGTGCTGTACGGATACCGCCAGATAGCTTCTTGATGATTTTCGTTTGCGCAGAACCACCTACACGAGATACTGAGATACCTGGGTCAACCGCTGGACGAACACCTGCGTTGAATAGCTCAGTTTGTAGGAAGATCTGACCGTCGGTAATCGAGATTACGTTAGTCGGTACGAATGCTGAAACGTCACCAGCTTGAGTTTCGATGATAGGAAGAGCAGTTAGGGAACCAGTCTTACCTTTCACTTCACCGTTAGTGAATTTTTCTACATACTCTTCACTTACACGAGCAGCACGCTCTAGTAGGCGAGAGTGAAGGTAGAATACATCACCAGGGAATGCCTCACGGCCAGGTGGACGTTTTAGTAGTAGAGAGATCTGACGGTAAGCTACTGCTTGCTTAGATAGGTCATCATAAACAATCAGTGCGTCTTCGCCGCGATCACGGAAGTATTCACCCATCGCACAACCTGCGTATGGCGCTAGGTATTGTAGCGCTGCAGATTCAGAAGCTGATGCAACAACAACGATAGTGTTTGCTAGCGCTCCGTGCTCTTCTAGTTTGCGAACTACGTTAGCGATAGTCGATGCTTTCTGACCGATTGCTACGTAGATAGAGAAAATACCAGAGTTTTTCTGGTTAATAATCGCATCGATCGCCATTGCTGTTTTACCAGTCTGACGGTCACCGATTACAAGCTCACGCTGACCACGACCGATTGGGATCATTGAGTCAACTGATTTGTAGCCAGTTTGTACAGGTTGATCAACCGATTTACGATCGATTACGCCTGGTGCGATTACTTCTACAGGTGAAGACAGTTTCGCTTCGATTGGACCTTTACCATCGATAGGTTCACCTAGTGTGTTCACTACGCGACCTAGCAGTTCTGGACCAACTGGCACTTCAAGAATGCGGCCAGTACCTGTAACTTTCATGCCTTCCTTAAGGTCAGCATATGGGCCCATTACTACCGCACCAACCGAGTCACGCTCAAGGTTAAGTGCTAGTGCATAACGGCCACCCGGTAATTCAATCATTTCACCTTGCATCACGTCCGCTAGGCCGTGAATGCGGATGATACCATCGCTTACCGATACGATAGTACCTTCGTTGCGAGCTTCACTAACAACTTCGAAAGATTCGATACGTTGTTTGATTAGATCGCTGATTTCCGTGGAATTAAGTTGCATGCTCCAATCCCCATTAAGACTGCAATGCATCGCTCAGGCGGTTCAAACGACCACGCGCTGAGTCATCGATGACTAAGTCTCCGGCTCGAATTATAACCCCACCAAGTAGGGTCTCATCTACACTGCAATTCAGCTTTACTTTGCGCTCAAGGCGCTGCTCAAGTTTGCTGCTGATGTTTGCCAGTTGCTCGTCAGAAAGTTCCGCTGCTGAAGTAACTTCAACATCAATCTCTTTCTCATGCTCTTGTTTAAGAGCGAAGTACTGTTCACATACATCAGGAAGGGCCGACAAGCGACCATTCTCAGCCATTACCTTCAATAGGTTCTGACCATGTGCATCAACTTGGTCGCCACAAACTGCAACAAAAACTTCTGCCAGTTTATCTGCAGAAACAGAACCCGTTAGGAGCTCTTTCATTTGTTCGTTGTTTGCAACTTCAGCAGCGAAAGACAACATTTGACCCCATTGGTCCAGTTGGCCTTTCTCTACCGCAAAGTCGAAGGCTGCTTTAGCATAGGGGCGTGCGATTGTAGTCAAATCAGACATATGCGCCCCCAGACTTAAAGTTTTGCAGTAATGTTGTCGAGAATATCTTTCTGAGCGTCTTTATCGATAGAACGCTCCAGGATTTTCTCAGCACCAGCTACAGCCAGAGTTGCAACTTGTTTGCGCAGTTCATCACGCGCACGGTTGCGTTCGGCTTCAAGTTCAGCTTCAGCTTGAGTAAGGATTTTCTGGCGTTCTGCCTGAGCTTCCTCACGAGCTTCATCTAGAATTTGAGCTTTACGCTTATTCGCTTGCTCGATGATCTCAGTTGCTGTGCGCTTCGCTTCTTTCAACTGATCAGAAGCGTTTGCTTGTGCTAGATCCAAGTCTTTAGCAGCACGTTCTGCCGCTTGCAGACCGTCAGCAATTTTCTTCTGACGTTCTTCGATCGCTTGCATGATTGGTGGCCATACATACTTCATGCAGAACCAGACAAACAGTGCAAACGAGATTGCTTGACCTAGCAGAGTTGCGTTCATATTCACAACAGCTACCCCTTCTATTCGGACTTAGTGTTAATCAATGACAAACCGAAGTTTGCCTAGAGTTAAAAGTGATTAACCTAGTTGACCAACGAATGGGTTTGCGAAAGTGAATAGAAGTGCGATTACGATACCGATCATAGGAACCGCATCAAGTAGACCCGCGATGATGAACATCTTAACTTGTAGCATAGGAGCCATTTCTGGTTGACGTGCAGCACCTTCAAGGAATTTACCACCTAGAAGTGCGAAACCAATCGCTGTACCAAGAGAAGCAAGACCGACGATAATACCTACGGCGATTGCAGAAAAGCTCAGTAAAGTTTCCATTACTATCTCCAATTTATAGTTGTTGGCTAGTTGCCCAAATAAAAAGCTTTAAAAAATAAAATTAATGATCAGAGTCTTCGTGTGCCATTGACAGATAAACAATTGTCAACATCATGAATACGAAGGCTTGAATCGTAATAACCAAGATATGGAAGATTGCCCACGGTAGTGAACCCATCCATTGCAAGTACCATGGTAGCATTGCCGCACAAAGAATGAATACAACCTCACCTGCGAACATGTTACCGAATAGACGCATACCAAGTGATAGAGGCTTCGCGAGTAGCGATACCACTTCAATCAGTAGGTTAAACGGAATCATCACTGGGTGATTGAATGGATGTAAAGCAAGTTCTTTTGCGAATCCACCTAGACCTTTCACTTTGATGCTGTAGTAAATCATCAGAGCAAAAACGCCTAGAGCCATAGCCATGGTGATATTAACATCAGCTGACGGTACAACCTTAAGGTAAGGAATACCAAGCCAATGCTCTGCTGGGTAAGGTAAGAAATCGATAGGAACCAAGTCCATCAAGTTCATTAGGAATACCCAACAAAAGATAGTCAGTGCTAAAGGCGCGATCAGTGGGTTGCGTCCATGGAACGTGTCTTTGACGTTTTCCGCGACAAATTCAACGATCATTTCAACAAAACACTGAAGCTTACCCGGTACACCCGCTGTTGTTCTCTTTGCTACTTTGTAAAAAATTCCAAGGAAAATTAAACCAGTAAACCAAGAAAAAAACAGGCTATCGATATGTACGTTCCAGAAACTTGTCTCCTCCGCTACAAGACCTAACTTATAAGTAGAAAGGTTTGTAAGGTGGTGGGCAATGTATCCGGATGACGTTAGCGCTTCACCTGGCGCAGCCATAACTCATCCTATTTTTTGTTGTTAATGAATAGCACTGGCGCACAGATATTAATACCTAGAGCCAGCAAATAGGTTAGCTTAAGGGGAACAAGTTCCACCTGCATATACATGTAGACAACGGAGAACAACGCCACCGTGATGAGGATTTTCAATGCTTCACCAGTATAGAAAGATGCCGCGATGCGCTTTGCAGCACGAGCCCCACTAAACATAAAAGCACACAGCGCAAAAACTGCATTAGCGATGACAAAAATGCCGCCACCAATCAGCGCCGAAAGTCCCCATTCAGCATTCACAGCAACTGCCATTCCTGCTGCCAAAAGTGTAACCGCGATAAGCTGGATCATTAACAATTGCTTTGCAAGCTCTCGTCCTGGTCTAGCTAACGCAGCTACCATGTATTCGTACCTCTAGTAAAATCCACAGCGTTACTACCTCAGGGCTGGGAAATTGGCGAAAATTATACGATGCGGTTGACTGAATGCAATTAAAACACCGCAAAAAGTTACAATTTTGTTTACAAACCTACAACTTTCGCACAAAAAATCGTTTTTTACATATATTGACTGAGATCAATTATCTCATTTAGCTCTCGAGCTTGGCAATTAGTTGCTCTAATTTGTGAGGCTCATCAAGACTAATCGTCACTTTCGACTTGCCGTTACTTGCTCGAACAATTGCCACTTTACCACCAAGCATTTCACTCAATTTTTGTGACATTTGTTGTGCCTCAGTGTCTTCAGGCGCGTTTTCTTGCTCAGATTGCGGCTGCAAGCATTTTTTCACTAACTGCTCGGTTTGACGAACCGTTAATTGCTTGTTGGCAACCTGCGAAGCCACTTCGACCTGTTGCTCACCTTGAAGAGCAAGTAGCGCTCTAGCATGCCCCATATCAAGCAAATTTTCAGAAACCAAACTCTTTACGTCATTTTCAAGCTGATTTAGACGTAATATGTTGCTGACTGCAGCGCGTGACTTACCAATAACGTCTGCGACTTGCTGGTGAGTTAAAGTAAATTCATTCTGCAAACGCTCTAACGCCACCGCCTCTTCGATCACGTTAAGATCTTCACGCTGAATGTTTTCGATCAACGCCATCGCGATCGCGGCACGATCTTCAACATTTTTAATCACACATGGGACTTGCTTGAGACCCGCTTTACGGGCGGCGCGCCAACGTCGCTCACCGGCAATAATCTCAAACTTATCGTTCTCTACCTGACGAACAACGATCGGTTGGATAATTCCCTGCGATTCTATCGATGCCGCCAGCTCTTCCAAAGCTTCAGGAGACATGTCTTTACGAGGTTGATAAACCCCTGGTTTTAAGCTGTTAATGCTTAAGTCCGTCAGTTCACCTTCAGATGATAACTGTTGGCTATGCAAGGCACTTTGCTGTTTTTCACGCGCGAGTGAACTTGTCGAAAGCAGGGCATCAAGCCCTTTTCCCAAACCACGTTTAGACATGAGACGGAGTTCCTTTGTTTGGTTTATGCAGGTATTTCTTCGCGGCGAAGCATTTCGCCGGCTAGGGCTAGATAAGCTTTCGCACCCGCGGAGTATTTGTCGTAGTACATGGCAGGCTTACCATGGCTCGGCGCTTCGGCTAAGCGAACATTACGAGGAATAACAGTGCGGTACACCTTGTTACCAAAGTGTTTTTTGAGCTGATCTGAGACTTCGTTAGAGAGTCGATTGCGTGGGTCGTACATGGTACGCAGTAAACCTTCGATTTTGAGGTTTTCGTTAACCACGGCAGCCAGCTTACTGATTGTATCCATTAACGCTGTTAAACCTTCTAACGCAAAGTACTCACATTGCATTGGAACCAAGACCGAATCCGCTGCGGCCATGGCGTTGATTGTAAGAAGGTTTAGAGAGGGAGGACAATCGATAAAGATGAAATCATAGTTATCGCGAACTGATGCGAGGGCGTGCTTAAGGCGCACTTCGCGAGCAAACACTTCCATCAGCTTGATTTCAGCGGCAGTCACATCACCATTGGCAGCAATCAAATCATAGTTGCCGGAAGTATTGTGGCAAACCACTTCAGCGAAAGGAACATCTTCAACCAACAGTTCATAAGCGGTGGCATCGACTTGATACTTATCGACGCCGCTAGCCATTGTGGCATTACCTTGCGGGTCCAGGTCAATCACCAAGACTTTACGCTTAGTCGCTGCCATCGACGCTGCTAAGTTGATGCACGTTGTTGTTTTACCAACGCCACCTTTTTGGTTGGCGATTGCTACGATTTTGCCCACAATGAACCTCGCTTTTATTCCTTGCGCGATAAGATTACTAGATGACGGTCACCTTCCAATTCAGGAACATTCAAAGCTTTGACGTCGGTCACAGAACACCAGTCAGGTAATTGTTCAATCTCATCCTGTGGTAATAAGCCTTTCAGGGCGAGGAACAGACCCGTGCCTTGTTTTGGTAAATGGTGACACCAGTTCACCATATCTACCATAGAAGCGAACGCACGGCTTAAAACCGCATCAAATTTCTCTTCCGGTTGGAACTCTTCGACTCGACTTTGAATCGGGGTCACATTTTCAATCTTGAGCTCGTGTAGGGCTTGTTTGATGAATCGAATACGCTTACCCAAGCTGTCGAGCAAGAAAAACTCTTTGTCTGGACACATGATGGCTAGCGGAATTCCAGGTAGCCCAGGTCCAGTGCCGACATCAATGAAACGTTCACCCTGTAAGTGAGTACTAACAATAATGCTATCGAGAATATGTTTCACTAGCATGTCCTGTGGATCTCGTACTGACGTTAGGTTGTAAGCTTTGTTCCACTTATCAAGCATTGCGACATAACCGACAAGCAGCTCGCGCTGCTTATCTGACACGTCTAAATCGGTTTGCGCAATCAGTGCATCTAGCTTGCTACGAAGTTGTGACATTAGGCTTCCTCACCTTTTTTGAGCAGGCCGTGCTTTTTAAGATGCACGAGCAAAATTGAAATCGCTGCTGGGGTTATGCCTGAAATGCGTGAGGCAATACCGATCGACTCTGGTTTCGCTTGAGACAGTTTCGCTACCACTTCATTTGATAACCCACTTACTTTGGCATAGTCCAGGTCAACCGGTAACTTGGTGTTCTCATGACGCAGTGACTTCTCTATCTCATCTTGCTGACGCTTGATGTACCCTTCGTATTTGACTTGGATTTCTACCTGCTCAGCCGCTTGTTGATCCTCCATAGCAGGAGCAAATGCCTCCAATTGAGTCAATTGATCGTACGTCATTTCAGGACGACGCAGCAGATCTTCACCGCTTGCTTCACGAGCCATCGGTGATTTAAGTAGCTGGTTTAGCGCATCAATCCCCTCGGACTTTGGATTCATCCATGTCTCTTTCAGGCGCTGACGCTCTTTGGCCATGTTTTCAACTTTTTCATTGAAGCGAGCCCAACGCTCATCATCAATCAAGCCAAGTTCACGAGCTTTTTCAGTCAAGCGTAGATCAGCATTATCTTCACGGAGTAACAAACGGTACTCAGCACGAGATGTGAACATGCGGTACGGTTCTTTGGTCCCCATGGTCGACAAATCATCGATCAGCACACCCATGTAAGCCTGGTCACGGCGTGGGCTCCAGCCTTCTTTATTTTGACTGTACAAGCTAGCATTCAGACCAGCCATTAAGCCTTGCGCCGCTGCTTCTTCGTAACCTGTTGTACCGTTAATTTGACCAGCAAAGAATAGGCCACTGATAAACTTGGTTTCATACGTTTGCTTCAAATCACGTGGATCAAAGAAATCGTATTCAATGGCGTAACCAGGTCGCACAATGTGTGCATTCTCAAACCCTTTCATCGAACGGACAATCTGAACTTGAACATCAAAAGGTAAACTGGTGGAAATACCGTTTGGATACAGCTCGTGTGTTGTTAAACCTTCAGGTTCAATAAAGATTTGGTGACTGTTCTTATCCGCAAAACGCATCACTTTGTCTTCGATAGAAGGACAGTAGCGAGGACCGATACCTTCAATCACACCAGCGTACATTGGACTGCGATCCAAATTGTTGCGAATCACATCATGAGTTTGTTCGTTAGTGTGTGTAATAAAACATGGAATTTGCTGCGGATGCTGACTGCGCTGACCCATGAAAGAGAACACTGGTGTTGGATTGTCGCCATGTTGCACTTCAAGTTCAGAGAAGTCGACAGTGCGAGCATCAATCCGCGGAGGTGTCCCAGTTTTAAGACGATCAACTCTAAACGGTAATTCTCTTAAGCGATCCGCAAGTGCGATCGATGGAGGATCCCCAGCGCGACCGCCAGAGGAGCTTTCCATACCAATATGGATCTTACCGCCTAAGAAAGTGCCGACCGTTAATACCACAGCTTCAGCACGGAATCTTAATCCCATCTGAGTGACAACACCGACCGCTTTGTCATTTTCGACAATAAGGTCATCTACAGATTGCTGAAACAAGGTCAAATTTGGTGCGTTTTCTAAAGCTTCTCGAACGTATGCTTTGTACAATGCACGATCCGCTTGAGCACGGGTTGCTCGAACTGCTGGACCTTTTGATGCGTTCAATGTACGAAATTGAATACCTGCATGATCGATGGCTTTAGCCATCAAACCACCCATTGCATCGACCTCTTTCACTAAGTGGCCTTTACCGATACCACCAATAGCAGGGTTGCATGACATCTGACCTAGTGTATCGATGTTATGAGTGAGTAACAGGGTTTTTTGTCCTGTACGTGCAGATGCGAGTGCGGCTTCCGTTCCTGCGTGACCGCCACCAACAACAATGACGTCAAAGTTTTCGTGATAGAGCATGAACTGACCTCAGGTATTCAATCAAGCTGTAGAAAGATAAAAGAGCGTTATTCTACCTTCTTTCATACTGAGTGGGAACGCTTTTGAGTGTTTTCATTTTCAAGCTTGAAAGCCCTATATATATAAGATCTATATATATGATCTTTTATTAGATCTACTATTAGGATCGACGATCTCTGTGGATAAGTGGAAAATGATCAACAAGATCATGGATCTTTACTCGATCATAATCTGTGATCATGCCTTGATCAGATCGAGGATTTCCTGAGATCAAAATAGGCACTTATACACAGGGGTAAAAAAGGATCTAAGTTGTTATTTGGATAACTATAGGTAGATCACTGGATCTTACCTGTTTTATCCACAGATGTTTTGCTCAAAAAAACAGCAAACAGTTCAAGGGGAAGTGGGAAAAGTTACACACAAGGAGAAAATAAGAGCCGAACGATCGGCTCTGGAAAGAGGATTAGAAGCGTGCGATGTTGGTTTCGAGCCAACTTTCAGCCGCATCTTCAGGAACATCGTGGCTTAATACGTCAATCATAAAGCACTCTGCTAAAGCGGTAGCGCCAATGTCTTCAAGTAGCTCATGTGCATGCTTGCCAGCAGCGCAGAAGGTATCGTAACTGGAGTCTCCAATAGCAATAACAGCAAACTTTACATCGCTCATTTTAGGTGGAGTCTCTTGCAATGCCGCGATAAAGGGCTGAATGTTGTCTGGATATTCACCTGCGCCGTGAGTCGAAGTGATCAGTAACCAAGTACCATTATTGTCTACTTCACTAATATCAGGCTGGTTATGTATTGTGGTTTCAAAGCCCTTATCGACGAGGATGTCGCTCAAGTGGTCACCAACATACTCTGCGCCACCTAAGGTGCTGCCAGTAATAATATGAATCATTGTATATCCTTTCGCTAAAAGAAGTGCGACCACTAGGGTCGCACTATCAAACGTTATTTGCCAATACAGAAAGAGGAGAAGATTCGGCCTAATAAGTCATCGGAACTGAACTCGCCGGTAATCTCACTCAAGTGCTGCTGAGCGATGCGTAGCTCTTCAGCCAGTATTTCTCCTGCCATGTAGCCTTCTAGTTGCTGCTGGCCTATGTCTAGGTGCTCAGCGGCACGTTCCAATGCTTCCAGATGACGGCGGCGTGCCATAAAGCCACCTTCGTTACCGCCTGCAAAGCCCATGCATTCTTTAAGGTGGTTACGCAATGATTCCACCCCCTGTCCTGTCTTCGCTGACAAACGAATCAAAGTAGGATCGTTAACATGGCAAATCCCCAGATCTTCATTCGTTTGATCGGCTTTATTGCGGATCACTGTCATGCCAATGTTATCGGGTAGACGATCAACAAAGTCTGGCCAGATCTCTTTGGGGTCGGTGGCGTCGGTTGTGGTGCCATCGACCATAAACAGTACACGGTCTGCCTGGGCTATTTCATCCCAAGCGCGCTCAATTCCGATTTTCTCCACTTCATCTGACGCATCACGTAGACCTGCGGTATCGATGATGTGCAATGGCATACCATCGATATGGATGTGCTCACGAAGTACATCTCGAGTGGTTCCCGCGATGTCAGTTACTATGGCCGACTCTTTCCCTGATAAGGCGTTCAATAAGCTTGATTTACCAGCGTTAGGACGACCAGCAATGACAACCTTCATCCCTTCACGCATGATTGCGCCTTGGTTCGCTTCTTGGCGTACTGCAGCTAAGTTATCGATGATGGCTTGGAGATCCGCTGAAACTTTACCGTCGGCGAGGAAGTCGATTTCTTCCTCTGGGAAATCGATCGCCGCTTCTACGTAAATACGCAGATGAATCAAGGACTCGACCAGAGTATGGATACGCTGCGAAAAGGCGCCCTGCAGCGACTGTAGCGCCGACTTCGCGGCTTCTTCTGAACTGGCATCAATCAGGTCGGCGATGGCTTCAGCTTGAGCGAGATCCAGCTTATCGTTTAGGAAGGCGCGTTCAGAGAATTCGCCGGGACGGGCAGTACGTATGCCGGGAATATCTAAGATGCGTTTGATCAGCATGTCCATAACGACTGGGCCGCCGTGGCCTTGCAACTCCAGTACATCTTCCCCAGTAAAAGAGTGTGGGTTAGGAAAGTAGAGCGCGATACCCTGATCGATTTGAGTGCCATCGGTTGCCGTAAATGGGAGGTATTCAGCGTATCGAGGGCGTAGTGTTTTTCCGGTGACTTCTAATGCGACAGTTGCCGCCAAAGGCCCGGATACTCGAATAATGCCGACCCCGCCACGACCAGGAGCGGTTGCTTGAGCAACAATGGTATCAGTTGTCATAGTTTTGCCTGTTAAATCTAATGGCCAGTGAATGGCGATAAGTCATGTGGTGAATTGTAATCAGCTCAAATAAAAAAGGCGACCTTTTGGCCGCCTTTCACAATGATTTCGCTGCAAAGGTTACTTAGTGTGTAAGCCTTTTTTCTCCAGCGCCTTGTAGATCAACGTTTGCTGGATAAGCGTAACGATGTTCGATACTAGCCAGTATAGAACCAGACCTGACGGGAAGAACAGGAAGAAGAAAGTAAACATAACCGGCATAAAGGTCATGATCTTCTGCTGCATTGGATCCGTTACGGTCGTTGGGCTCATCTTCTGGATAAGGAACATTGAAGCACCCATTAGTAGCGGCAAGATGTAGTAAGGGTCTTGCGCTGAAAGGTCATGAATCCAGCCGAAGAATGGCGAGTGACGCAGCTCTACAGACTCCATCAATGCCCAGTATAGAGCGATGAAGATTGGCATCTGTAGAATAAGAGGTAAACAGCCACCTAGTGGGTTTACTTTCTCTTTCTTATACAGTTCCATCATCTCTTGGCTCATACGTTGACGGTCGTCGCCAATACGCTCACGCATTGCTTGCAGCTTAGGCTGTAGCATGCGCATTTTCGCCATAGACGTGTATTGCGCTTTCGTTAGTGGGTACATTGCACCACGAACGATAAAGGTCAAACAGATGATGGCGATACCCCAGTTGGAAACTAGGCCTTGAATGAGTGATAGCAGAGAGTGCAGCGGTTTAGCAATAAACCATAACCAGCCGTAGTCCACAACTAGGTCTAGGTTTGGTGCAACTTCTGCCATTTGGTCTTGCAGTTTTGGACCAACCCATAGCGTTGCGCTCATTTGCGCGCTGTCACCAGAAGCGATGGTTTTGTTTGGCATACGTACGCCAATATCACCTAGGTTGCCAATGACACGAGTGTATAGGTTTGTACCTGGTTCGTTACGTGGAATCCATGCTGAAGCAAAGTAGTGCTGGATCATCGCTGCCCAACCTTGACCGTCTGGTAGGTTGATTGACAGGTTGCGATCTTGCATATCTTCGAAGCTGTATTTCTTGTAGCGAGTCTCTTCAGTTGAGTACGCGCCGCCGCGGTAAGTAGGCATGGTGATGCTACCACCAGCGTCAAGTAGGTTTTGACGTAAGTGAGCGTACATACCGAATGTCGCGTTGTTACCTGAATTGTTGACTACGTTGTACTCAACGTCGATTGCGTAGCTGCCACGCTTAAGAATAAAGGTTTTAGTGTATTCCAAACCGTTAGCAGAGAATGTCATCGGTACGCGCAGCTCGTCTTGACCGTCTGCAAGAGTAAAGCTGTCTGCGCTGACGGCATAAGCAGGACGGTTAGTGCTGCTTAAGTCGATACCTTGAGGACCAACCAGACCACTCTGAGCGATAAACTGATGACCCGGTTCGTTTTTAAGTAGAACGAATGAGTCTGCAGAATCCAGCTCAGCTGAATATTCGTTTAGATCTGCATGAACTACGTCACCGCCAACCGTATCAATCGACAGAGTCAATGCATCAGTGGTCACGGTAATCGTTTTAGCAGAAGCTTGTTGTGCTGGAGCTGGGTCGAGCTCATCAGCAAATGATGGTGCAGGTAAAGTGCTGCTTGATTGAGCCTGCTCAACCGGCTGAGGCGTAGGGTTCTTTGCAACTTGCCATTGTTGGAACAATAGGAAAGAAACCAGTGCTAGCGCGATTAACAGGATATTACGTTGAGAATCCATCGTTAATTGTCTCTGTCTTGTTTTTGGACTGGTGGAACGGGGTCGTATGTCCAACCCTTTTTATTTAAAGGGTTGCATTTTAATAGACGTTTGCTTGATAACCAACACCCTTTTACAAAACCGTGAGCTTTCAACGCTTCAATGGCATAAGTAGAGCAGGTTGGGGAAAAACGACAACGCGGTCCAAGAAGCGGACTAATAAAGCCTTGATAGAGTCGGACGAGGCCGATCGCTAACCGCGAGAGGGGCGAGACAGACGCTGCCATAATTTATCAAACAGTTTAAACATTTCATCGTTGCTTAAATCTTGCGCGCTTTTCTTGGCAATAACAACAAAATCTTTGTTAGGGAGCTGATGTTGTTTGTTACGAAAGCTTTCGCGAGCGAGACGCTTGAAGCGATTACGACCAACAGCAGTTTTAATCTGTTTTTTCGGAACGGCTAAACCTAGTCTTGGGTGAGATAAGGAATTTTTGCGAGCAATGATAGTGAAATGAGGTGAGCCAGCTCGATGAGCTTGCTGAAAGACATTTTGATAATGCTCGGGAGTTAACAAGCGTAACTCCCGATTGAACGCGTACGTATTCAAAATAATCGAAGATTACTTAGAAAGACGCTTACGGCCTTTAGCACGACGTGCATTGATTGTTGCACGACCGTTCTTAGTCGCCATACGTGCACGGAAACCGTGAGTACGCTTGCGCTTTAGAACTGAAGGTTGAAAAGTGCGTTTCATGATAATTACCTTTACTGATCAGTAGTTTTAGGTCAATGTTAACCCGGCGTGGGTATACGAGGTCTTCTCTATATATAAAGAGGACAAACCGACGCCTCTCAACAAAGAGGCGGAATTGTAATCACAGTCACACAAAGTGTCAATCTTTGTGCAAGAGCTAAATTCCGGCCGGGCGATTATACGTAGTGTGAGCAAAATCTCAAGGATCAAACGATCTTGAATGGAGATCTTTATTCACCACCCACTTGTCGAAGGAATCGTTGTAAACGAGGATCTTGTGGATTGTTAAAGATATCCTGTGGAGAACCTTGTTCAACAATGTGTCCTTCCGCCATAAAGATCACTCGATCAGCGACCTCTTTGGCAAATTGCATTTCGTGTGTCACCACCAGCATCGTTTGGTGTTTTGTTGCTAAGTTCTTCATTAAATTCAGAACTTCTCCTACCCATTCCGGATCGAGTGCCGAAGTCGGCTCATCAAACAACAGCAGTTCTGGTTGCAGTGCCATAGCACGACCGATACCCACACGCTGTTGTTGACCGCCAGATAGGGCCGCTGGATAACTTTCGGCTTTATCCCCTAAACCGATGTCATCTAAGATCTCTTGCGCACGCTGCAGCGCGTCGGTTTTTTTCCAGCCACGAACGGTAATTAATCCCTCAGCGATGTTTTGTTTCGCCGTCATATGGGCAAAAAGCGCATAGTTTTGGAACACAAATCCAGTTTTCCGGCGCAGGGCTAGCACTTCTGCTTTGGTGTGTTTTTCCGCATTAACGCTGACATCATCGATGGTGATTTGGCCTTTATCAGCGGATTCTAAAAAGTTCACTGTACGCAACAAGGTCGATTTCCCCGTTCCGCTTGATCCAATAATGACGATGATCTCGCCTTGCTTAATCTCTAGGTCGATGCCTTTAAGCACTTCGGTATCACCAAAGCGTTTTTGAATGTTTGTTAGTTTAATCATCTTACGTACGCCTTGTTCAGTTTCGCTTCCGCCCAAATTTGCACTCGAGTCAGTACAACAACCACACCCCAGTAAATCAAGGCGACAGCTAAGAAGGCTTCAAAGAAACGAAAGCTCGATGATGCTTCCATTTGCGCTTTGGCCATAATTTCGGCCACCCCAAGGGTAAAGGCAAGTGACGTTGATTTGATCATATCGATGAAGTAGTTCATCAGTGAAGGCAGAGCCACCCTTGTTGCTTGTGGCAAGATCACTCGGCGCATGGCTTGAGAAGTTGTCATGCCGACAGATAAGCTTGCTTCCATCTGGCTACGATCAATACCAATAATGGCCGCACGAATACTCTCCGCCATGTAGGCGGCAAAGTGCAAGGTTAAGCCTATCACCGCGGCACTAAATGCATCTAAGCCGACTAACCATGGGAATATCTGTGGTAAGCCATAGTAGAGTAAAAATAGCTGGACGAGCAGCGGTGTACCACGAAAGAAGCTAATGTAAAGCTGGCTGAGCTGGTCTAGGACTGGCACCTTAAAGACGCGAATATTAGCTAAGATGACCGACAGTATCAGCGAGAAGATTAGACCCCAAGTGGCCATCTCCATTGTGGTGCCAAGATACTTGAGCAATATCGGCATCAGCTCCATCATGTAATTAAAATCAAATCCCATAACCTGTCCCAGTATTTATTACGACATAGAAAAAGCAAAACCCACTGCAAAGGAAGGAAAGCAGTGGGTTAAAGAGCCTACCCGAATTTATGGGTAGAAAGCGAGTTTGTGCTATTTAGTGATGTCAGCACCAAACCATTTCTGAGAAATTTGCGCTAGCGTACCGTCTGCACGCATTGCTGCAAGTGCTTGGTTTACTTCAGCTTGAAGCTTCTTACCTTTTTCGTTATCAACAAACGGCCATGCATTTTGAATGGTTTCAAACGGTTCGCCAGCCAGTTGAAGAGGAAGACCTGTTTTCTTGATTAGCTCAAGCGCTGATAGGCGGTCCATAACGAATGCGTCGGCACGACCTAACGCCACATCATGCTCGATACCAGTATCGTAAGTCTTGATGTTGATTTTACCGTCTTTATCGTAGTCACGTAGCAGCTGTTCGAAGTTAGAGCCTAGGTTAACAGCAACGGTCTTACCGGAAAGATCCGCTACGCCTTTGATGTCATCATTGCCTTTACGAACGGTAATTTGTGCGCCATCGACGACGTATGGGTCAGCGAATAGGTATTTCGCTTTGCGAGCGTCTGTCATGGTAATTTGGTTAGAAATCGTATCGATTCGACCTGTCTCCAGTAGACCAAACAGGCCAGAAAAGTTAGCTGTTACGTATTCGACTTTGTAATCGTTACGCTTACCAATCTCATCCCATAGGTCGACTTCGAAGCCTTGAAGCTGATCTTGCTTTACAAAAGTGAACGGGAAGTAACGTCCAGACATGCCCACTTTTACTTCAGTGGCAGCTTGAACAGTAGCGGCAGATAGAGCGATTGCTGCAACTGCAGCTTTAATCCAGGTTTTCATAGTACAACTCCAAATAATTATGGGGATAAATATTACTGTCACTTTAGTTAATTAGATAAATAACTAAGTGCAATAACCTAGATGTCAGGGTAATAAGCTGTGCAACAAAGCAGCAAAATCAATACGAAGAGATGTTTAGTTGTGGAAAATGGCTGGGTTAATCATTTCATGCACAGAGTTATCACCAAGTTGAGGATCGAGCCCAAAAGGCACAAATGTGGATCAAAGTGTGGGTAAAAATGGGGCATGATGTGGGGATCAAGCGGATATTAGGGAAAATATTGTGAATAACTTAGATCTTATTCACTGGATCTACGATCAATTGCTGGCGATCTTGGTTATCAACAGGTAAAATTGCCAATCTTTTCTGATCAATAACTTCGAGTGGGGGCACCGTGTCATCTTCGCTTTGGTTGCAATGTCTG
Source organism: Vibrio sinaloensis DSM 21326 (assembly GCF_000189275.1). GTDB lineage: Bacteria > Pseudomonadota > Gammaproteobacteria > Enterobacterales > Vibrionaceae > Vibrio > Vibrio sinaloensis. The sequence continues at coordinate 31,442 of NZ_AEVT01000048.1, forward strand.
CAACAGCTTCAAGAAGAGCTACCAGCAACAGAATTCAGTATGTGGGTTCGTCCGCTGCAAGCTGAGCTCAATGACAATACGCTCACTTTGTTTGCCCCAAACCGCTTTGTCCTTGATTGGGTACGCGATAAATACCTCAATAGCATTAATCGCCTGCTGCAAGAGTACTGTGGTAACGATATTCCAAGTCTCCGCTTTGAAGTCGGAAGTCGGCCTGTTGCAGCGCCAAAACCTGCGCCTAAACGTACGCCTGCAGATGTTGCGGCTGAGTCATCGGCGCCAGCACAATTGCAAGCACGTAAGCCTGTGCATAAGACATGGGACGACGATGCACAAGCCATCGCGGACATTAACCACCGCTCCAATGTGAATCCAAAGCACAAGTTCAACAACTTTGTTGAAGGTAAATCTAACCAACTTGGCTTAGCAGCGGCGCGTCAGGTTTCTGATAACCCGGGTTCTGCTTATAACCCGTTGTTCCTTTATGGCGGTACTGGTTTAGGTAAAACTCACCTGTTGCACGCGGTAGGCAACGCGATTGTCGATAACAAACCAAATGCGAAAGTGGTCTACATGCACTCAGAGCGTTTTGTGCAAGACATGGTTAAAGCGCTGCAAAATAATGCCATTGAAGAGTTCAAACGCTACTACCGCAGCGTTGATGCATTATTGATAGATGATATTCAATTCTTTGCCAATAAAGAGCGTTCTCAGGAAGAGTTTTTTCACACTTTCAACGCATTGCTTGAAGGTAACCAACAGATCATTCTAACCTCTGACCGTTACCCGAAAGAGATCAGTGGAGTAGAGGATCGTCTGAAGTCTCGTTTTGGTTGGGGTCTCACTGTTGCGATCGAGCCACCAGAGCTGGAAACGCGCGTTGCTATCTTGATGAAGAAAGCGGAAGATCACCAAATCCATCTTGCGGATGAGGTTGCATTCTTTATTGCGAAACGTCTGCGCTCTAACGTTCGTGAACTGGAAGGGGCATTGAACCGTGTTATAGCCAATGCCAACTTTACTGGTCGTCCAATTACTATCGACTTTGTTCGTGAAGCACTGCGTGACTTACTTGCTCTGCAAGAAAAGTTGGTGACGATTGATAACATTCAAAAGACAGTCGCCGAATACTACAAGATTAAAGTGGCAGATCTGCTGTCCAAACGTCGTTCTCGTTCTGTTGCGCGTCCTCGTCAGTTAGCCATGGCATTGGCCAAAGAGCTTACCAACCACAGTTTGCCTGAAATTGGTGATGCATTTGGTGGCCGTGACCACACGACAGTGTTGCATGCATGTCGTAAGATTGAGCAACTGCGCGAAGAGAGCCATGACATTAAAGAAGATTACTCGAATTTGATTCGTACCCTTTCTTCTTAATTCGCAGTATTCTATGACCTCGGGTTTTCGAGGTCATAACTCTCGAACTCATCTCTTTTATATCAATCAAAAGAATTCTGATAAGAGCGTCATATGAAATTTTCTATTGAACGTAGCCATTTACTCAAGCCTCTGCAGCAAGTGTCAGGTGCTTTAGGTGGTCGTCCAACCTTGCCAATTCTTGGCAACTTACTTCTGAAAGTAGAAGATAACGTTTTATCGATGACCGCAACGGACCTTGAAGTCGAGTTGATCAGTCGAGTGACGCTGGAAGGCGAGTTTGAAGCGGGCAGTGTTACTGTACCTTCGCGCAAGTTTTTGGATATTTGTCGCGGTTTACCTGATGATTCGGTGATTACTTTCGTACTTGAAGGTGATCGCGTCCAAGTTCGTTCAGGCCGCAGTCGCTTCTCATTGTCGACGTTACCCGCCAGTGATTTTCCAAACATCGAAGATTGGCAAAGTGAGGTTGAGATTTCTCTTAGCCAAGCTGAATTGCGTGGACTAATAGAAAAGACCCAATTTTCAATGGCGAACCAAGACGTTCGTTACTACCTCAACGGTATGTTATTTGAGATTGACGGCACGACATTACGCAGTGTCGCGACTGATGGACACCGAATGGCTGTGTCACAAACCCAGTTAGGTGCAGACTTTGCACAGCAGCAAATTATCGTACCGCGTAAAGGGGTACTTGAGCTGGTTAAACTGATGGATGCACCAGAGCAACCGGTGACATTGCAGATTGGCAGCTCGAATCTACGTGCTGAAGTCAACAACTTCGTTTTCACTTCGAAGCTTGTTGATGGCCGATTCCCGGATTATCGCCGCGTAATGCCGCAAAATACTACGAAAACACTTGAAACAGGTTGTGACGAGTTACGCTCTGCATTTTCGCGTGCTGCGATTCTTTCTAATGAGAAGTTCCGCGGTGTGCGGGTGAATTTAGCAGATACCGAGATGCGCATCACGGCCAACAATCCTGAGCAGGAAGAAGCGGAAGAAATGTTGGACGTCAGTTTCGACGGTGAGCCGATCGAGATTGGCTTTAATGTCAGTTACGTTCTCGATGTCCTCAATACATTGCGTTGTGAAAAAGTACGCGTATCGATGTCAGATGCGAACGCGAGTGCATTGATTGAAAATGCGGATGACGACAGTGCCATGTACGTGGTGATGCCGATTCGACTTTAGCATGCCGCTTACCCGTCTCATCATAAAGCAATTTAGAAACATTGAAGCCTGTGACATTAACCTGTCAGCAGGCTTTAACTTTCTTATTGGCCCAAACGGAAGTGGCAAAACCAGCGTTTTAGAGGCTATTTATCTGCTTGGTCACGGCCGCTCTTTTAAGAGCTCTCTGACGGGGAGAATTATTCAAAACGACTGTAATGAGCTGTTTGTTCATGGACGTTTTTTGAACTCGGATCAATTTGAGCTACCAATTGGCATTAATAAGCAGCGCGATGGCTCAACAGAGGTTAAAATAGGCGGTCAATCTGGGCAAAAGCTCGCTCACTTGGCGCAAGTCTTACCCCTGCAATTAATCCACCCTGAAGGGTTTGATTTGCTGACGGATGGGCCGAAACATCGCCGCGCATTTATTGACTGGGGCGTATTTCATACCGAGTCAGCCTTCTACGATGCATGGGGGCGATTTAAGCGTTTAAACAAGCAGCGCAATGCCTTGCTAAAAACCGCTTCAAGCTATCGCGAACTCAGTTACTGGGATCAAGAAATGGCTCGGTTGGCTGAAAACATCAGTCAATGGCGTTCGATTTATGTCGAACAAATGAAGTCAAAAGCGGAAGAAATTTGTCAAACTTTCCTGCCGGAGTTTGATATCCAGCTGAAGTATTACCGAGGCTGGGACAAAGATACCCCTTATCAACAGATTCTAGAAAAGAACTTTGAGCGGGATCAGTCACTAGGTTACACATTTAGTGGCCCTAACAAGGCAGACTTAAAAATTAAGGTAAACGGCACGCCGGTTGAAGATGTACTGTCTCGCGGTCAACTGAAGTTGATGGTGTGTGCACTTCGAGTCGCACAAGGCCAACACTTGACCGAAATGACCGGCAAGCAATGTATTTACCTGATTGATGACTTTGCATCGGAATTAGATAGCCAACGTCGTGAGCGGCTCGCAGAGTGCTTAAAAGAGACGGGGGCACAAGTTTTTGTAAGTTCTATTACGCAAAGCCAAGTTGCCGATATGGCAGATGAAAATGGCAAGATGTTCCATGTGGAACATGGCACAATAGAGCAAAATATATAGCGGAAGATAACTCATGTCTGAAAATTACGATTCATCGAGTATTAAAGTACTAAAAGGTCTGGACGCCGTTCGTAAGCGTCCTGGTATGTACATCGGCGACACGGATGATGGTACCGGTCTGCACCACATGGTTTTTGAGGTGGTGGATAACTCAATTGATGAAGCGTTAGCAGGTCACTGTAAAGACATCATTGTCACTATCCATGAAGATTGCTCTGTATCGGTACGCGACGATGGTCGTGGTATCCCTACTGAGATGCACCCAGAAGAAAAAGTGTCAGCAGCCGAAGTTATCATGACGGTACTTCACGCTGGTGGTAAATTTGATGACAACTCATACAAGGTATCGGGTGGTCTTCACGGTGTAGGTGTTTCGGTAGTAAACGCTCTGTCTAAGCAAGTTACGCTAACTATCCATCGCGGTGGCCAGATCCACACTCAAACGTATCACCATGGTGAGCCTCAAGCGCCACTCGCGGTGATCGGTGAGACGGATAAAACGGGTACAGAAATTCGTTTTTGGCCAAGTGAAGAGACTTTCTCTAACACCGAGTTCCATTACGATATTCTAGCTAAGCGTCTACGTGAGCTATCTTTCCTAAACTCTGGCGTATCGATCAAGCTACGTGATGAGCGTGAAGAAGATAAAAACGATCACTTCATGTACGAAGGTGGTATTCAAGCGTTTGTTGAACACTTGAACACCAATAAAACGCCTATCATCGAGAAAGTCTTCCACTTTAATGCGGAGCGTGAAGACGGCATTGCTGTAGAAGTGGCGATGCAGTGGAACGATGGTTATCAAGAGAACATCTATTGTTTTACCAACAACATCCCTCAGCGTGATGGTGGTACTCACCTTGCAGGCTTCCGTGCAGCCCTAACTCGTACCTTGAACTCGTTCATGGACAAAGAAGGCTTCTCGAAGAAAGCGAAAACAGCAACATCGGGTGATGATGCGCGTGAAGGTCTAACCGCAGTTATCTCAGTTAAAGTACCTGATCCAAAGTTCTCAAGCCAAACCAAAGATAAGCTGGTTTCTTCTGAAGTGAAGTCGGCCGTTGAGCAAGCGATGGGCGAAAAGCTGTCTGAGTTCCTTGTTGAGCACCCAGCAGAAGCGAAAACTGTTTGTACTAAGATTATTGATGCAGCGCGCGCTCGTGATGCAGCCCGTAAAGCTCGTGAAATGACTCGTCGTAAAGGCGCGCTCGATCTCGCTGGTCTACCAGGCAAACTGGCAGATTGTCAGGAAAAAGATCCGGCTCTGTCTGAACTCTACATAGTGGAGGGTGATTCGGCAGGCGGCTCCGCAAAACAAGGCCGTAACCGTAAGAACCAAGCGATTCTTCCGCTGAAAGGTAAAATCCTAAACGTTGAGAAAGCACGCTTTGACAAAATGCTGTCCTCTCAAGAGGTGGCAACGCTTATCACCGCTCTAGGCTGTGGTATCGGTCGTGACGAGTACAACCCAGACAAACTGCGTTACCACAACATCATCATCATGACCGATGCTGACGTCGATGGTTCGCACATCCGTACGCTTCTGTTGACCTTCTTCTACCGTCAAATGCCAGAGCTTATAGAGCGTGGCTACGTATACATCGCTCAGCCACCGCTTTACAAAGTGAAGAAAGGTAAGCAAGAGCAGTACATTAAAGATGAAGATGCAATGAACCAGTACCAAGTGTCATTGGCACTGGATAACGCGTCGTTACACGTTAATGCTGAAGCGCCTGCGCTGTCTGGCGAAGCGCTAGAAAGCTTAGTGAAACAGTACAACTCTGGCATTAAGCTGGTGGATCGCATGAGCCGCCGTTACCCGCGCTCTTTGGTTCATGAGCTTATTTACTCGCCACGCCTAACGGCTGAGCAGTGCCATGATGCAACGGCAGTCGAAGCTTGGACTAAACAATTGGTTGAGCAATTGAATGCCAAAGAAGTCGGTGCCAGCCAATACAGCTTCGAAGTCGAGCAACATGCTGAGTTAGGTCTAAACCTACCTAAGATTATTGTTCGTACCCACGGCGTAACACACGATTTTGCACTCAGTGTTGATCTGTTTAACTCTAAAGAGTACGGCAAGCTTGCTGACCTTTCAGAAGCGTTAGACGGCCTGATTGAAGACGGCGCTTACATCAAACGTGGTGAGCGTACTCAACCTGTATCAAGCTTTGTTGATGCATTAGAGTGGCTAATTAAAGAGTCGCGTCGTGGTCTAAGCCTACAACGTTACAAAGGTCTAGGTGAGATGAACCCAGACCAGCTTTGGGAAACTACTATGGACCCAGAAACACGTCGCATGATGCAGGTAACGATTGAAGATGCAGTCGGCGCAGACCAACTGTTCACGACACTAATGGGTGACCAAGTGGAACCTCGTCGTAATTTCATCGAAGAGAATGCGTTAAAGGTTGCTAACTTGGATGTATAGATTTTTCTTGAATGGAATAATCTAAAATGAATTAAAAAGACTGCCCGAAATGGCGGTCTTTTTGTTTTTTAAGTAATTGAAAAATATTGGTTTGGAAAAATATTTGAAAATAATCCCTTGAAACTGATTTGTGCTATCCACATATCTATTGGTGAAGAGGGAAGCTGTCTTGCTCATAAGAGAAGAAACAGACCCTCTGGAACGCTGATAAGGTATCGCTCAGGAGAGGATGACTTTAGAGGCACACAATTGAACTGATTTATTACTACGTCCCAGTGTTAATAGAGCCCGAGGAGTAGCGGATAAATCCCTTAGTCGGCAAGGCTCGTTCACAGTATCGATCCGTGCAAACTCGCGACTAAGACTATTGCTTACTAAAAGGGTAGCATTATGAGAACTGTAGATTTCACTCCACTTTACCGCAACGCAATTGGCTTCGATCGTCTATTCAACATGATGGAAGCAAACACCTCGAAGAGCACTTCTGGCGGTTACCCTCCATACAATATCGAGCAAAAAGATGAAAACAACTACCGTATTACGATGGCAGTTGCAGGCTTTGCTGAAGAGCAGCTAGATCTTACTCAAAAAGAGAACATGCTGATCGTTAAGGGTGAACGTAAAACAGAAGAAGAGAAGCAATACGTGTATCAAGGTATCGCAGAGCGCGATTTCGAGCGTAAGTTCCAGCTAGCAGACTACGTAAAAGTGGTGGGTGCAAGTATGGAAAATGGTCTACTACATATTGATCTAGAGCGCGAAATCCCTGAAGCGATGCAACCCCGCAAAATTGCTATTAATGGCAAAAACCTGATTGAGGGTTAATTGTCATCAGCTTTAAATAGCTGAGTTATCCGGGAAGAAGAGTGAAAGAGCACCCTTACCTTGAAGAAGGCGGTGCTCTTTTTTGTCTCTAGCGTTATAGGATACGCATAACCTGCGTAGCGATGGCGCCAAGTATGCGCAGATATTGCAGCAGTGCTTATCCCTAGTAATTAACCTTGCTTAAGCGACTTGGAAAGCAATCGCTATTCAGGTCACCGTTAGGTATTATCCTTGCTGATATGCCTTTTCAACTTCTTCAGCAATAATCTTAATCCCTTTTTGCATCATCTCATCATCTTGTACATAGTTCATACGCAAGCATTGATGAGCATGCTCCCAGTCATCTTCTTGGCCGATAAAGAAGTACTCTCCAGGTACGATAAGAACACCGCGCGCTTTCAAACGCTTATATAGTTCCATCGTTGTGATTGGCAGTTCATCAAACCATAGCCATAGGAAAATGGCCCCTTCCGGTTTATGAATACGAAAACGAGAGTCGGTGATTTCCTGTTGTAACAGCTCTACGGCGCGCTGAGACTTTTGTTGATAGAAAGGCTTGATGACTTCGGAGCTAAGTTTGAGCAAATCACCTTTGCCTATGATGTGATTGGCGAGGGCAGGGCCGATACTACCGGGCGCTAAGCTAATAATGCCATTCATATTAGTCATCGCTTGGGTGATCTCTTCACTGGCAATGACGATGCCACAGCGCACCCCTGGTAATCCTAGTTTGGATAAGCTCATACAAAGAATGGTATTTTCATTCCAGAATGGCTGCACGTCTTCAAAGATGATATTTGGAAATGGCAGTCCGTAGGCGTTATCGATGATCAGAGGAATGTTGTTCTCTCGTGCCAGCTTATCCAGTTTGTGGATCTCTTCGTCAGTCAGTACGTTTCCGGTTGGATTGGTAGGGCGAGAGGCACAGATTGCCGCGACTGAGTCATCGACTTTTAGCTGTTCAAAGTCAACATGGTACTTAAACAAGCCATCCTCAAGCATCTCAATTTCAGGATGGTAAGAGACAAAGATATCTTCATCGACACCAGCATCGCCATAGCCGATGTACTCCGGCGCTAATGGCAGAAGAATCTTTTTGTGTGAGCCATCAGGCTGCTTACCTGCAAGTAAGTTGAATAGGTAAAAAAAGCCACTTTGACTGCCGTTGGTTAAGCTGATGTTCTTTTCAGTAATACTCCAGCCATAGGTATCTTTGAGTAGCTTAGCGAGAGCTTTAACAAATGCATCTTTGCCTTGAGGGCCATCATAGTTCGCCATGGCGGCAACCAACTCACCACTTTCAAGCATCTCTTCACTGGCGAGTTGGAAGTAATCGAGCATGGCAGGAATGGCGGCAGGGTTACCTCCACCGAGCATGATGGCGCCAGGGGTGCGTAGGCCATCATTTAAATCATCCATTAATTGGGTAATACCTGAATACTGATTAAACTTTTCACCAAATTTTGAGAACTGCATTACTTATCGTACCTAATTCATTATTGTCATTGCTTTTGTCATGAAACAGCTAGTGCGTGGCTAGCTAATCGAATAATCCTTGAACATACATCAATGGTCATACGACGAAAAGCACTAAATTGGGGCATCGATAAAGAAAAACCCAACTCCGAGGAGTTGGGCTTTAATAGACTTGTTTTATGTAAGGGCTTAAGCCTTACTTTGGCGATTACTTCTGTAATAGAGAGATATCGGCAATTTCCAAGAATAGGTTACGCAGGTTATTCAGCAGTGTTAGACGGTTCTTCTTCAGAGCTTCGTCATCAGCCATCACCATTACGTTGTCGAAGAATGCATCGACAGGCTCACGTAGGTCAGCTAGCTTGCTTAGTGCTTCTTGGTAGTTACCTGTTGCAAATGCTGGCTCTAGCGCTTCAGTCATCACTTCAACGCTTTCTGCTAGCGCTTTTTCTGCGTCTTCTTGTAGAAGCGCAAGATCGATGTCTGCTGCTAGTTCGCCGTCGAATTTCGCTAGGATGTTACCTACACGCTTGTTCGCTGCTGCTAGTGCTTCTGCTGCTTCTAGCTCACGGAAGTGAGATACCGCTTTCACGCGCTGGTCGAAGTCTGCTGGTTTAGTCGGACGGTTAGCCAGTACCGCTTGGATGATATCCACGCTGTAGCCTTCGTCTTTGTACCATGCGTTGAAACGGCCAAGCATGAAGTCGATAACGTCGTTTGCAACGTTCGCGTTAGTAAGCTTGTCACCGAACAGAGACTGAGCCTTTGCAATTAGGTCTGTTAGGTCTAGGCTATAGCCGTTTTCTACGATGATACGTAGTACACCTAGAGACGCACGACGAAGTGCGAATGGGTCAGAGCCCTTAGGAGCTTGGCCAATACCGAAGATACCAACAATCGTATCTAGCTTGTCAGCCATTGCTACCGCAGAAGAGATCCCTGTGCTTGGTAGCTCGTCACCGGCGAAACGAGGCATGTACTGCTCGTAAAGCGCCAGTGCCACTTGCTCATCTTCACCATCGTGAGTCGCGTAGTGCATGCCCATTACACCTTGAGTATCGGTAAACTCGAATACCATTGATGTCATTAGGTCACACTTCGCCAGAAGACCTGCACGCTTAGACTTTTCAACGTCAGCATCGATTTGCTCTGCGATGTAGCCAGCAAGCTCTGTGATGCGGTCTGTTTTATCTTTGATAGTGCCAAGCTGCTTTTGGAAAATCGCTTGCTCTAGCTCAGGTAGGCGGTCGATAAGAGGGCGCTTACGGTCAGTGTTAAAGAAGAATTCAGCATCCGCTAGACGTGGACGTACAACCTTCTCGTTACCTTCGATGACGTAGCGAGGCTCTTTAGACTCAATGTTTGAAACGAAGATGAAGTTAGGTAGTAGCTTCTTGTTTTCGTCGTAAACAGGGAAGTACTTCTGGTCACCCTTCATGGTGTAAACCAATGCTTCAGAAGGAACCTTTAGGAACTCTTCTTCAAACTTCGCAGTGAGTACCACTGGCCATTCAACCAGAGACGTTACTTCTTCTACTAAGTCATCTTCTAGGTCTGCAACACCGCCAACTGCTGCTGCTGCTTTTTGCGAGTCAGCAAGGATGATGGCTTTACGCGCTTCGTAATCTGCCATTACTTTACCGCGCTCTTCTAGGATCGCTGGGTATTGCTCTGCAGAATCGATAGTGAACTCTTGCTCACCCATGAAGCGGTGACCACGGATAGTGCGATCAGAGGCTACCCCTAGTATCTCACCTTCGATAAGGTCAGCGCCCATTAGCATGGTTAGCGTTTTAACTGGGCGGATAAACTGAGTGGTCTTGTTACCCCAACGCATTGGTTTAGCGATTGGTAGGTTGCCTAGTGCTTTCGCTGCTAGGTCAACAACGATTTCAGACGTTGCTTGGCCTTTTACTTCTTGTTTGAAAAGAAGCCATTCGCCTTTGTCTGTGACTAGGCGGTCTGCTTGTTCAACCGTGATGCCGTTACTACGAGCCCAACCTTGAGCGGCTTTAGTTGCGTTGCCGTCAGCATCGAATGCCACAGAAACCGCAGGGCCGCGCTTTTCAACTACTTTGTCTTCTTGGCCTTCAGCCAGTGCCGCGACTTTTAGAGCCAGACGACGAGGAGCTGCGTACCACTTCACTCCTTCGTGAGCTAGGCTCGCGCCTTTAAGCTCAGCTTCGAAGTTTGCTGCGAACGCTTCCGCTAGAGTACGAAGTTGCGTTGGTGGTAGCTCTTCAGTACCCAGTTCAATTAGAAATTCTTTTGCCATGATTACTTCTCCTCTTCCTTACGGCACATTGGGAAGCCAAGCGCTTCACGTGATGCGTAGTACGCTTCAGCAACAGACTTAGTCAGGTTGCGGATACGAAGGATGTAACGTTGGCGCTCTGTAACAGAGATAGCTTTGCGCGCATCAAGGATGTTGAATGCGTGACCCGCTTTTAGAATGCGCTCGTAAGCTGGAAGCGGAAGTGGCTTCTCTAGTTCAAGTAGCTCTTTACACTCTTTCTCACACTGATCGAAGAAGGTGAATAGGAAATCCACGTCTGCGTGTTCGAAGTTGTACGTTGATTGCTCTACTTCGTTTTGGTGGAAGATGTCACCGTAAGTCACTTTGCTACCGTCTGGTGCGATGTTCCACACGAGATCGTAAACAGAGTCCACTTCTTGGATGTACATTGCTAGACGCTCGATACCGTAAGTGATCTCACCAGTCACAGGTTTACACTCAAGACCACCCACTTGCTGGAAGTAAGTAAACTGAGTTACTTCCATGCCGTTTAGCCAAACTTCCCAACCAAGACCCCATGCACCTAGCGTTGGGTTTTCCCAGTTATCTTCAACGAAGCGAATGTCGTGTACTAGCGGGTCGATACCAAGAACTTCAAGCGAGCCTAGATACAACTCCTGAATGTTATCCGGAGAAGGCTTTAGGGCTACTTGGAACTGATAGTAGTGCTGCAGACGGTTCGGGTTTTCACCGTAACGGCCATCGGTAGGACGACGTGAAGGTTGAACGTAAGCTGTCGACATTGGCTCTGGGCCAAGTGCACGTAGACATGTCATTGGGTGAGAGGTGCCCGCACCTACTTCCATATCTAGAGGTTGAACAATAGTACAACCGTTTTGTGCCCAGTAATCCTGCAGCGCGAGGATCATTCCCTGGAAGGTTTTGATATCGTATTTTTGCATAGTAATTCGCGCAATTCTTTGAGTAAAAGTTGTGTCTAAAACAGACAAAAAATAACAATCAAGTATACCCAGATAATTGGCATGGGAGTAGAGCTAATCTTGATTAATTCGTAGGCAAAATTCTCCTTTAATAGAAATTTATTGGCTTATTCGTCCAAATTTTCCTAAAAGGGAGTTTATTTGTAGTTTATTGCTTGAGAAACCGTATTCAGATGGTTAGAATTCCGCCGTCTTTGGGGAGTAGCTTACCTATCATCAACACTGGGATGTTGGGTTCGTTCGTCAACATAATTGATGCAAAATCATCATGGCGTTCGAGACGGGGTATCGACCAATCTAATCAAAATACTGTCGATCGCGTTTAGCAAGACCTTAGACAAATCATCACGAACCGGGGCGGGGCGTGAGGTTTGTCTTTGGTTAAAATTATAATCCCTGCCCTCAAAGAGCATGTCGTGAGCGTTTTAGCTATTTCTATCACTACCGTCGCTTTGGCGGAGATCGGTGACAAAACTCAATTATTATCTCTGCTGTTAGCCAGTCGATATCGCAAACCTTTGCCGATCATTGCTGCTATATTTCTTGCTACCATTGCTAACCATGCTTTGGCAGCTTGGTTGGGCGTTGTTATCGCCGATTACCTTTCACCTGACGTTCTAAAGTGGGTGCTGGTGGTGAGTTTTATCGCGATGGCGGCTTGGGTATTGATTCCAGATAAGCTCGATGATGACGAAGAAATATCAAATCGAGGCCCCTTTATTGCCAGCTTTATCGCATTTTTCATTGCTGAGATAGGCGACAAAACCCAAATCGCGACTTCAATTCTAGGAGCACAGTATTCGGATGCTTTAACCTGGGTGATACTGGGTACCACGATTGGTATGCTATTGGCGAATGTACCTGTGGTGTTAATTGGTAAATTGTCCGCTGATAAGATGCCGCTGGATTTGATCCGAAAAGTCACCGCATTGTTGTTTGTCGCATTGGCATTAGCTGCCGCTATCTTTCACTAAATATCAATGAAATTGGGGTTAAATATCAATAACTCGCATTTAATTGATGCGCTTCAAACTCTCGCTAAAATTCGCTCAGAGTCGTGATCGCTGACATATTAGTGTCACAATTGTCATGCTACTTTAACCATGTGAATGATAGCGAGAGGGCAAGATTATGCTTACACGTTATATGGGGATGACCCCTAAGAGTCAGAGTTATTTGTTCACCTTTGGGTTGGTATTGTGCATCCTTGCCATGGTACTGACCGATATGTGGCTACCGATTGTCGCCGGGACGTTTATTTTAACTGGCCTAACGGTTGAGGCTTGGATTCGCGTCGCACACATTATTCCGATGCATGAGGAAATGCGCGCAATGCAAAAACAGCTCAACAAGCTGCAATCAGAGCTCCGAACCCTAGAATACGATGAATAAAAAACGGCAGCCTTTGGGCTGCCGTTTTGCTCATTTAGCGTGCGATTATGCCATGCCTTTTTTAATCAAATATTGGTAAGGCAATTCTTCCGTTTGTGAACCAATCAATTGGTGATCCATAAAACGACAAAAGCTTGGAATATCGCGTGTGGTTGACGGGTCATCCGCGTTGACGAGCAACACTTCCCCATCCTGCATATTTCTAATTGTCTTCCTGACCATCATTACCGGCTCTGGGCAACGTAGTCCTTGTGCCTCGAGTGTTTTATTTGCCTGCTCTGAATTGAATGTCATGGTCATAGTTAATTTACCTCTATTGGGGCTAGATAATACTGGTGAAGAAAAAATATTCAATAACCCCTTGGCAAAGTGATCATTTTGTTTTAACTTAGTTAACAAGTTGGTAACATTTAAAGGCAAGGAGCGACTCGTATGACAGCTTTAGATCGGCTCACTATCTATTCTGTGCTGTGTTTTATCTCTTTTTGCGCGCTTGTTTTACGTTCACCAACTGAATCGTCTTCTTTTATGCCATTGCTTGGTATGGGAGCGACGGTAGTAGGGATTTGGCTTGAGATGCACCGCTGGCCGAGTGCATCTGAGCAAGAGGATGGTTAATAGCACTTCCAACTATTGACCGTACTTTCACTACATTCAACTACATTCCGACACTATCCCCAGTTTTCTTGGGCTTCCCCGCTGAAAAGCGGGATTTTTTTTGCCTGAAAAAGGTACAATTGGCTCATACCCAGCCAAAGTATGTGGTTACACCGTGGAATTAGAAGACATTTATCGTCGTGATCTTAATTTGTTGGTTGCATTGCGTGTTCTGATTGAAGAATGCAGTGTAAGTAAAGCCGCTCACCGCCTTAACCTCAGTCAGTCGGCTATGAGTCGAGTGCTCGGCCGCCTGCGCGATATGCTGGATGATCCACTATTCACCCGCCAAGGTCAGCACCTGATACCGACAGAAAAAGCACTAGAAATAGACCGAAGTTTAGGTGAACCATTGGAGTCATTAAGGCAGTTGTTGTCTCCATTGGAGTTTGAGCCACACAGCTGCGATCAGACGTTTAATATCGCTACAACAGACTATGCGATGCAAACCATCCTGCCATTCGCTCTGCCGCGTATCTACCAAGAAGCGCCTAATGTGTCGTTTAACTTTTTGCCTTTGCAACATGACAGACTCGCGGATCAACTTACCTCTGAAGGCGCAGATTTAGCCATTTGCCGGCCAATTGGTCCCGTTGAGCCGTTACGCAGTGAAATCCTAGGTCGGGTTGGGGTGTTGTGCCTTTTATCCAAGCAGCATCCATTAGCAGACAAAGAGCTCAGCTTGCAGGATTACCTTAACTTCCCTCATGCAATGATCGCCATTAGTGATGGGGTAAAGGCGTTGATAGAAGGTGCGCTTGTTGATCAACCTAAGCGCAAAATGGTGCTACGTGCTTACCACTTAGAAGCTGCATTAGCGATTGTTGATACCATGCCGTTGATTATTACGGTGCCAGCCGATCTGGCTTACTTAGTCGCCGAACGTTATGACCTCGTGATCAAACCCCTGCCTTTCCAGTTTACGCCATTTGACTATTCGATGATTTGGCACCCACGTTGCGAGCATTCCCCGGCTCAGGAGTGGCTAAGGGGAATTGTGAAGGAAGAGTGTAGTCGACTGATTGCCAAACGAATTGATGATATTGGGTTGGATTAAATTGCTTGAATAAAAAAAGAGCCAGCATTACAGGTGCTGGCTCTTTTTTATGTGAGCTTAAAGCTTGATAACTACTCGGCCTGTGACTTGGCCGTTAGTGATGTCTTCCGCGTATTTCGGCGCTTCAGCTAGCTCTACTTCGGTACATGCTTGCTCGAAGTAGCTGTCTGGTAGTAGCTCAACCAGTTTTTCCCATGCAGCGATACGTTTCTCGGTTGGGCAAGAGACGGAGTCAATGCCTTGCAGGCGTACGTTACGTAGAATGAACGGCATTACTGTTGTCGGTAGATCGAAACCACCTGCTAAGCCACATGCTGCTACGGCACTGTTGTAATCCATCTGTGCCAGTACTTTTGCTAGCACCTTGCTACCTACGGTATCGACAGCGCCTGCCCAAACTTGTTTTTCAAGTGGTCGAGCTGGCTCTTCAAACTCTACGCGGTCGATGATGCGGCTAGCGCCAAGTTTTTCTAGTAGTGGACCATTTTGTTCAACGCGTCCTGTTACTGCCGCAACTTGGTAGCCAAGTTGTGCGAGTAGAGTGACGGCGACTGAACCGACACCACCACTTGCGCCAGTTACTAGGATCTCACCATCTTCAGGCTTGATGCCAGCATCAAGTAGAGCTTGGACACATAGCATGCCAGTAAAGCCTGCGGTACCGACCATCATGGCTTTCTTGCTGTCTAGGCCTTTTGGTAGTGGCACTAACCAATCTGCTTTTAGACGTGCGCGCTGTGCCATGCCACCCCAGTGGTTTTCACCCACGCCCCAACCAGTTAGGACGACTTTATCGCCTGCTTGGTAACGGTCATCTTCAGAGCTCACGACCGTACCAGCAAGGTCTATACCTGGCACCATAGGGAAATTGCGGATGATTTTACCCTTACCCGTGATTGCTAAACCGTCTTTGTAGTTTAGTGATGAGTAATCAACATCGATCAGTACCTCACCTTCCGGCAGTTGCGCGTCGTCGATCTGTTCGATGGTCGCGATAGTACGTTTTTCTTCTTGGTTTAGAATCAGTGCATTAAACATTTGGTCTCTCCACAAATTAGAGCAGCAATTTAAAAACTGATTAGAGTGTAGACCCAAAATATGTATGACAAAAATGAAACTTTAGCATTATATCTATGCGCATCACGCATTTTGACCAAAGTCTAAGCAAATGAGTGAGAAGTCGAGTAGATGGGAAATAAAAAGCCCTTAATCCAATGGTTTAAGGGCTTAAATAGCGTTTATGAAAGGAAGAATTTGTACGACGGGTTGTCGGTTTCATCCTTACATTGGTAACCTAGCTCGCGTAGGTGAGCGGAGAAGCGAGATAAATCGGATTCATCCAACTCAAAACCACACAGTACGCGGCCATAGTCAGCGCCATGGTTACGATAGTTAAATAAGCTGATGTTCCAGTGTGTTCCAAGTGTGCTCAAAAACTTCAGTAGTGCACCAGGATATTCTGGAAACTCAAAGCTATATAAACGTTCTTTGAGTGGCTTAGAAGGTTTACCGCCGATCATATAACGCACGTGTAGCTTAGCCATTTCGTCATCAGAAAGGTCAACCACCGGGTAACCACCATCACGTAAGTCATGAATGATATTATCCAGCTCTTCTTGACCGCCTTGCAGACGGACACCAACAAAGATATTGGCGAGAGCATCATCGTTATAGCGGTAGTTAAACTCAGTCACAGCTCGCCCACCAATTAGATTACAGAACTCAAAGAAAGCCCCCTGACGTTCTGGAATCGTCACCGCCAAGAGACCCTCACGCTTCTCACCCAGTTCACAGCGCTCAGAAACGTAACGCAGGCCATGGAAGTTAGTGTTAGCCCCAGAAAGAACAGTACCTAGGTTTTTATCTTGCAGCCCATTTTGCTCGGCAAATTTCTTCAAGCCCGCAAGTGCCAATGCACCGGAAGGTTCCGCTATCGCACGCGTATCTTCAAAGATATCTTTAACGGCTGCACAGATCTCATCGCTAGAAACTGAGATATGACCATCAATGTATTTCTGACAGAGGCGGAAAGTCTCTTCACCAATGCGTTTTACGGCGACGCCATCAGCAAACATACTGACTTGGTCGAGAACGACTGGTTCACCAGCATCCAGTGCAGCTTTTAGGCATGAGGAATCTTCTGGTTCGACCGCAATCACTTTGATTTCAGGCATCAGTTGTTTGACTAACACTGCGACGCCTGCGGCAAGACCGCCACCACCGACAGGGACGAAGATGTAATCGAGGTGACCATTTTGCTGCAGCATTTCCATGCCGATCGTACCTTGACCTGCGATCACAAGTGGGTGATCGAATGGTGGTACAAAGGTGTAGCCATGCTCAGCAGACAAGCGCTCAGCTTCGGCTTTGGCTTCATCAAAGTTGCTGCCATGCAATACCACGTTACCACCAAAACCGCGCACGGCTTCGACCTTAATGTCTGGGGTGGTTTTTGGCATCACAATGGTGGTCTTAATGCCAAGCTTAGTGCCAGACAGTGCCATGCCTTGAGCATGGTTACCTGCAGAGGCTGCAATTACGCCGGCAGCTTTTTGCTCATCCGTGAGGCTCGCCACCATGTTGTACGCGCCGCGTAGCTTGAATGAGTGCACAGGTTGGCGGTCTTCACGTTTGATTTGTACGTTGTTGCCAATACGTGCAGTAAGGCGAGGCATTTCTTGCAGTGGCGTTACGGTCGCCACTTCATAGACTGGAGCTCTTAATATCTGGCGCAGGTAATCTGCGCCAGTTTGATTAGTCAGAGTCATAAGCTAGTCCTCTAGCTTAGATTTGTCTCGTACTGCACCTTTGTCAGCACTGGTCGCCATACTTGCGTACGCTTTTAGTGCAAATGAAACTTCACGTTGACGGTCGACTGGTTTCCAACCTAACTCATCTTGTTTTGCACGGCGCTCAGCAAGTTCCTGTTCTGAAACTTGTAAAGAAATCGAACGGTTTGGAATATCAATAGCGATCATATCGCCTTGTTTAACCAAGCCGATCGCACCGCCGTTGGCTGCTTCTGGAGAAGCGTGACCGATAGACAGACCAGAGGTACCACCAGAGAAGCGACCATCCGTCAGTAAGGCACACTCTTTACCAAGCCCCATCGATTTGAGGTAAGTGGTTGGGTAGAGCATTTCTTGCATGCCCGGACCACCCTTAGGACCCTCGTAACGGATAACAACCACATCACCAGCTTTCACTTTGCCACCAAGAATGCCTTCAACTGCATCTTCTTGGCTTTCAAAAACGACGGCTGGGCCGGTGAATTTATGAATGCTTTCATCAACACCTGCAGTCTTAACGATGCAGCCATCAAGGGCGATGTTACCAGACAGTACCGCTAGACCACCTTCTTGGCTGAAGGCATTGTCTTTGGTGCGGATACAACCTTCAGCGCGGTCATCATCAAGGCGATCCCAACGACAATCTTGTGAGAAGGCTTGAGTGGTACGGATACCCGCAGGGCCTGCACGGAAGAATTTCAAAACTTCTTCGTCTTCGGTCTGGATAATGTCGTATTTAGCGAGCTGCTCTTTCATGGATAGGCCAAGAACGGTGCGCGCTTGATTGTGCAGCAGACCAGCGCGGTCAAGTTCACCAAGAATGGCCATTACACCACCTGCGCGGTGGACATCTTCCATATGATATTTCTGAGTCGATGGTGCGACTTTACATAGGTGTGGAACTTGGCGAGATAGGCGATCGATATCTTCCATATCGAAATCCACTTCACCTTCTTGCGCTGCGGCTAGCAGGTGGAGGATTGTGTTAGTAGAACCACCCATCGCAATATCCAGTGCCATTGCGTTTTCGAATGCGTCAAAGGTTGCAATGTTGCGTGGTAGTGCAGATTCGTCATCTTGCTCGTAGTAGCGACGAGTCAGTTCAACAATGCGACGACCGGCATTAAGGAATAGCTGTTCACGATCGGCGTGAGTGGCCAGCATGGAACCGTTACCTGGCTGAGAAAGACCTAGCGCTTCGGTTAAACAGTTCATTGAGTTAGCGGTAAACATACCTGAACATGAGCCACATGTCGGACATGCACTGCGCTCGATCTGCTCACTCTGCTCGTCCGATACTTTCGGGTCTGCGCCTTGAATCATCGCGTCAACAAGGTCGAGTTTGATGATCTGGTCAGAAAGCTTGGTTTTACCCGCTTCCATTGGACCACCAGAGACAAAAATTACTGGGATGTTTAGGCGCATTGATGCCATTAGCATTCCTGGAGTGATTTTGTCACAGTTAGAGATACATACCATGGCATCGGCACAGTGGGCGTTGACCATGTACTCAACTGAATCGGCAATCAGCTCACGAGATGGTAGCGAGTAAAGCATACCGCCGTGGCCCATTGCGATGCCATCATCGACCGCGATGGTGTTGAATTCTTTGGCGATACCGCCTGCTTTTTCAATCTCGCGGGCAACCAGTTGACCCATGTCTTTTAAGTGCACGTGGCCTGGTACAAACTGGGTAAATGAGTTAACTACCGCGATGATTGGTTTACCGAAATCTTCGTCTTTAACGCCCGTAGCACGCCATAAGGCGCGCGCACCGGCCATATTGCGTCCGTGTGTTGTGGTTGCTGATCTATATTTTGGCATTGTGTTACTTCCTATATTTGCCGGTGCTTTTTAAGCTTTGTCTGCGTCTTGTGGGTAAACGTAATCTAGCCAACCCCATTTATCTTCTGTGGTGCCGTTGAATAGGCCGAAGTAAGCTTCTTGGAGCTCTTTGGTGATTGGGCCACGTTTACCGCTGCCGACTTCAATCTTATCGATAGTTGCAACAGGAACGACCTCTGCTGCAGTACCTGTCATAAAGACTTCATCTGCTAGGTATAGCGCTTCACGCGCAATGTTTGCTTCTCGTACTTCATAGCCGCGATCACGAGCAATTGTCATGATTGAATCGCGAGTGATACCCGGTAGGATTGCACTGGTTGCTGGTGGTGTAGTGATAACCCCGTCTTTAACCACGAAGATGTTTTCGCCAGCACCTTCAGATAGGTAACCATCGACGCTAAGCGCAATACCTTCATCGTAGCCGTGGCGACGAGCTTCACCACCAACAAGTAATGAAGATAGGTAATTACCACCAGCTTTTGCCGCAGTAGGAATTGTGTTTGGTGCAGCGCGGTTCCAGCTAGAGATCATGGCATCTACACCTTTCTCTAGTGCTTCTTCACCTAGGTACGAGCCCCAAGGGAAAGCCGCAATGATCAGATCCATTTCAGTACCAACGGGCGGGCAAACACCTAGACCAACGTTACCGACGAAACCTAGTGGACGAATGTAGGCGCTATCAAGTTTGTTTTGACGCAGTGTTTCGCGTGTCGCTTCCATGATCTCTTCAACGGAGTATGGAATAGGGAAGCGGTAAATCTTAGCGGAATCTTTAAGGCGTTTTGCGTGCTCTAAGTGGCGGAAGACAATTGGGCCTTTAGGTGTGTTGTAGCAGCGAACCCCTTCAAATACTGAGGTACCGTAGTGCATCGCGTGAGTTAACACGTGTACATTTGCCTCTGCCCACGGAACCATTTCACCATTGAACCAAATGTAATCTGCTGTTTTTGTAGCCATTATTGCCTTCCTTATGCACAAATCTTTTGTTGTAAGTTGTTATTCGGTAATTCATCTCGCGCGATTTGCGTGACTTCAACGGTGCGTACGTCCCATAGTTTCTCTATCTGGTTTGTTAAGAAGGAGATAGGGCGATCGCTGTCGACGATTATCTCAACGCTGGCGATTTTACTTTCGTGATTCTGTGTACCTGCCACTTGCTTAACAATAAAGCCACGGTGACGAACGACGCGAAGAACACGCTCTAACAATACAGGTTTATCGTCTGCTTTGATGTCGATTAAGTATCTTTCCATGTTAGGTGTTCTCCAGCATGTCATTGTTTGATGCACCTGGTGGTACAAGAGGCCATACGTTTTCTTCTTCATCGATTAAGACATGAAGTAAGTATGACGTTTTACTTTCTAGCATTTCTTTTAGGGCTGGCTCAACTTCTTCTTTCTTGGTGATTGTTTTACCAGGGATATCAAAGGCTTTAGCTAGCATTACGAAATCTGGGTTGTCATCAAGGATGGTTTCACTGTGGCGACCATCAAAGAACAGTGACTGCCATTGACGCACCATGCCCAAGCGTTGGTTATTCAATAAAACCACTTTTACCGGGATTTGGCGACGCTTTAACGTGCCTAGCTCTTGGATGTTCATCATGAATGAACCATCACCTGTGATAAGGATAGACTGATCATCAGGTCGAGCAACTGCCGCGCCCATTGCCGCTGGTAGACCAAAGCCCATAGTGCCTAGGCCGGCGGAAGTGATGAAGTTCTGTGGATCACGCGGTTGAATATGCTGAGCCGCCCACATCTGGTGTTGGCCGACGTCAGTAGAGACAATGGAGCTATCTGGCATCATGTCGGATAACTGCTTCAGTAGACCAGGAGCGTAGATCAGATCGCCAGGGTGGTCATAGCGCCACTTAAATCCGCTGCGAAGGCTCTCGCTGTGTTTTACCCACGGGGTGATATCTTTCGTCAACTCTAACTGAGGAAGCACCTTGGGGATCTCTGCTCGGACAGGGGCATTGGCGGTACGTAGCTTATGGATTTCTGCCGCATCGATATCGATGTGAATAACCTTGGCATTGGGAGCAAAGGTGTCCAATTTACCAGTTACTCGGTCATCAAAACGGGCGCCCACAGCGATCAATAGATCACACTCTTGTACCACTAAGTTCGCCGCTTTAGTTCCGTGCATACCTAACATACCCAGGTAATGTGGGTCATGGCGTTCAATTGTCCCCAATCCTTTCAGGGTGCTGACTGAAGGCATTGGATTTAAACGCAAAAACTCTCGTACTGCATCGGTTGCTCGACCAAGCTGTACTCCGCCGCCGACATAGAATACCGGGCGCGAGCTTTGTGATAACAGTGCTTGAGCGTTGGCTATCTCCTCAGAGCTAGCAACAGGCATAGCGGGTGGTGTAAATGGAGGAAGAGTGGTTACGGGAGCTTGAGCAAGCTGGACGTCTTTGGCGATATCGACAATCACGGGGCCTGGGCGACCTGTTTTAGCAACTTCGAAAGCTTCAGCCATGGTTGGCGCAAGTTCATTGATATCGGTAACCAGATAACTGTGCTTGGTACAGGACAGCGACATGCCGATCACATCCATCTCTTGGAATGCATCAGTACCAATATGGGAGCTAGCAACCTGACCGGTGATCGCAACGAGAGGAATCGAGTCCATAAAGGCATCGGCTAATCCGGTGACTAGGTTGGTCGCACCCGGTCCAGAGGTTGCCATACAGACGGCGACATCTTGAGTCGCACGAGCCATACCAATGGCTGCCATTGCAGCACCTTGTTCGTGACGACATAAGATGTGTTCAACACCACCATCATATAGCGCATCGTAGATTGGCATGATGGCTCCACCTGGGTAACCAAAAACCGTTTTTATTCCTTGTTGAGCTAACGCGGCTACGACTAATTCAGCACCTGTCATCGTAACCTCCTTGGTGATCCGTCATGTTTTGTTGTGTTGCATTGCACTTCATGTGCGCTCCCATTTCTTCCGCCATCAAGACCAAGAACGACTTTGGTCAGGATGATCACTGTTTCAATTTTCTAGCGTAAGTTGTAAAAAAACCCCCGGACTTTTCAGTGCGGGGGTTTTAAAAATTCTGTGGTTATCTTTCGCCCACTAGCCCCCGCGTGGAATCAATAATGACCACGATAATCAGGAGAATTAGTGCGTTGAAGCGGGCGTTAATATTCATCTTTCTTTTCTATTGCTTTGGTACCTAATCTTGGTACGAAATTGTTTGCGTCTCTAGTGGTAACATACAATTCCGTTAAATGACAAGCAAAAACTCATACTTTTTTCACATTCTTTCAGCAACTAGGCAAGCTATATAACAAACCTGATGGCAAATAAATCCAACTATCAGGGAGATAAATAATGTGGCGATGTAAGAAGGTGTTATGGGGTTAGCGATTATTTACAGCCGGGCGTCGGTAGGCGTTCAAGCGCCGAGCGTGTCGGTTGAAGTTCATATCAGTAACGGCATGCCCGGTTTCACTCTTGTTGGTTTGCCCGAAACGACGGTTAAGGAATCACGCGATCGGGTGAGAAGCGCGATTATTAATTCTCGCTTCGAGTTTCCTGCTAAGCGGATTACCGTAAATTTGGCCCCCGCTGATCTGCCAAAAGAGGGCGGACGTTTCGATTTACCGATTGCTTTAGGCATCCTGGCCGCATCGGAACAGATCCCGACCACGCATTTAGCGGATCAAGAGTTCATTGGTGAGCTGGCATTATCTGGGGAGTTAAGGCGGGTTAAAGGTGTCCTACCCGCTGCGTTAGCGGCACAACAAGTGCAGCGTTGTTTAGTGGTGCCTAAGCATAATGGCAGTCAAGCTGCGTTAGTGGGTGAAGGTCTTCATAAGTCGGCCAGCAGCTTAGTCGAAGTTTGCGCGGCATTATGTGGTCAGCAACCGCTGGGGCTTTTTCAGGGGGAGGCTAAGTACACTGCGAATGTTACCTCAACGCGCGACTTACAGGATATCATCGGTCAGCAGCAGGGTAAGCGAGCGTTAGAAATTGCGGCGGCGGGAAATCACAATCTACTTTTTCTTGGACCTCCCGGTACAGGCAAAACCATGTTGGCCTCAAGGCTGTGTGACTTATTGCCAGAAATGACCGATGATGAAGCAATGGAGACCGCTTCTGTTGCCTCGCTGACTCAGCAAGAAATCAATGCATCAAACTGGAAGCAACGCCCGTTTCGCTCGCCTCACCATTCCAGCTCTATGGCGGCGCTGGTTGGAGGTGGATCTGTTCCGCGGCCAGGGGAAATCTCCCTAGCTCACAATGGCTTACTCTTTCTCGATGAAATGCCAGAGTTTGAACGTAAGGCGCTCGATTCTTTGCGTGAGCCACTGGAGTCTGGAGAAATTATTATCTCCCGGGCCCAAGGTAAGACTCGCTTCCCAGCCCGCTTTCAGCTCGTTGGCGCATTGAATCCTAGCCCAACGGGGTACTACGAAGGCAACCAAGCACGTTTGAATCCTCAAGTTATCTTACGCTATTTAAGCCGTCTTTCTGGCCCGCTGCTTGATCGTTTTGATATGTCTTTAGAGATCCCTGCGCTTCCTAAAGGAACATTAGCGGAAGGAGGTGATCGGGGAGAGAGTACGGAGCAAGTTAAGCATCGCGTTGCTTTGGCGCGTCAACGAATGCTAGCACGAGCCAATAAAGTTAATGCGTTACTGGGAAGTCGTGAAATTGAGCGTTACTGCCCATTGGAAAAGCCCGATGCCCAGTTTTTAGAGAGTGCCTTGCACAGATTGGGCTTATCTATTCGGGCTTACCATCGAATCATTAAGGTTGCTCGTACGATTGCGGATTTGGAAGGAGTGGATCAGATCAACCGTAGCCATCTTGCTGAAGCGCTTGGTTATCGCTCAATGGATCGGTTGTTGAAGCAACTCACTGCTCAAGCGGTGTAGAAAAGCCCGCAACTTTACGGGCTTAGTTAGTATCAGAAGTGATAGTTGATACCGACAGAAAGCAATGACTCCTGATTGTCATAGAAACCAATGTTTGCGTTGTTTGCTCCATAGCCTGCGAGACCGATCAGAGACCAGTTTTGCCAACCCATAAAGTGCTGGTATTCATACGCCGCAAACAAGCTCAACTGGTTCTCATCACGAGTTTTGTCATACAGTGGATTCTGTTTGTCGTAAGCGCGATTGGTATAGCCCGCGGTGAGAGCAAACTGATGGCGATTGATCACTTTGAATAGAGAGATCTCCCCTCCGAGTGAGGTCAGTGAATTTGCCTCGCCGTCGGCTTCCGTTTTGATGTACGTAACAGATGGTTGTAGGAAGGTAGTACGGTCAAGCGGAAGTCGGTAACTGCCTTTGAGGTAGTACGAATGACTATTACGTTCTAATAGTTTCTCTTCACCGTCTTGCAATTCTGAGTTGCTAGTACCGGACGCTTCGTCTTCAATGTCTTTGGTAGCATAGGCCATATCGAGGTTGAAGCCGGGTGTGAAGATATTGCTTAGTTTAAGGCGAAACGCGTTGCCCCTTTCTTCAGTGGTGCTGCGGCGTGAACCGGTCAAGAAAGGATCTTCCCATGTTTCTCCAGACATTATCGTTGGCAAGAGCGAGACATCGATAATAGTGCCCGAGCCCAACTGGTATTTATAGCCGACTTCTAATGCCACCGTACCCACAGCAATATCTTCCCGTGACATACCTGCATAAACTTGTTGGTTGAGTGACTCGCCAAAGGTGTAAGCCAGATTGCCGAGTGGGGCTGCAAGAAAGCCACTTTCCTGCTCTGGATCTTGGTTAACACTGTCTATAGTTTTGTCACCGGAGGTATTAAAATTTGACGTTGAAGTTGTGTATCCGGCATTCAAACTGATTTCACCACTAAACCCTGCTTGCTCAGAGAGTTGTGCTAATGCAGGCGTTACGAACATTGACAAGGTGAGTGCCGAGAGTGCTTTTTTCATGCAGTTTTCCCTACTTGAGATTAATAGCCACAGTCTCTGTCTAAACTAACTAATCTGACCATAGCGACAAATATTCCAATGTGCTTGCGGACTTGTATAATTACACGCTGTTTTATTATTCATAAATGAATCTTTGTAAATTTTATCCGGATCTCATTATTACTCCTTATGTTGGCATATTTAATTCTTATTCTTAATGTTGTGCTGGTGGCCCTAAATTCGGCGCTTTGCTCTCTGGCTATTTGTTTCATCGCATTATTAAAAATATTGCTACCTACAGCGACATTAAAAGCGAAAGCAACCACACTCGCCAACAAAATGATGTGGCTCTGGGCGACGAATAACGCTTTGATATTAGCTCTATTCAACAAGGTTGAATGGGATATTCAAGGCGGCGACGAGCTAAAGAAAGACGGTTGGTACTTGATGATAAGTAACCATCTCAGCTGGACAGACATCGTTGTTCTTTGTTGCGTATTTAAAGATCGCATTCCGATGCCAAAGTTCTTCCTCAAGCAACAGTTGTTATACGTTCCTTTTATTGGAATGGCTTGCTGGGCATTGGATATGCCGTTCATGCGCCGTTATTCACGTGAATATTTGATTCGCCACCCAGAAATGCGTGGTAAGGATTTAGAGACGACGCGCCGTTCTTGTGAGAAGTTTAAATATACGCCGACGACAGTAGTTAACTACGTAGAAGGCACACGTTTCACGCAAGACAAGCAGCGCAAAAGCAAAGCGGGTTATGAATATCTGCTGCAACCGAAAACGGGTGGTATTGCTTATACATTAGCGGCGATGGGGGATCAGTTTGAGAGCATTATTGATGTGACCCTCGCGTATCCGCAAAATACCGGCAAGCCGTTTCGGGATATGTTAATGGGGCGAATGACGAAAGTGGTCGTTCGAATTAAAGTACTGCCGGTTGATGCGCAGGTGCGAGGGGATTATTTCAAAGATAAGCCATTCAAGCGTCAGTTTCAGCAGTGGCTCGGTAGTGTGTGGCAAGAAAAAGATGATTTGCTTAAACAGATTCATAACCACAAATAACCAAAAAGGGAGCGGTTCGCTCCCTTTTTTCGTTCTGGTTTACTTCTTTGTCAGTAGGAAGTTTACTAAGTCGAAGTATTCATCGATCGTGGCTAGGCCTTGAGCTTGAACGAGGTATTTGTTGTTCACTACAACGGCTGGAACGCCCGATAGACCGCTATTCTTAAACTGTTTATCAAAGCGACGTACCATAGAATCTACCGCGAAGCCTTTAAATGCTGCATCGAATTTCTTCGCATCAACCCCTTCATCCAGGAAGATTTGGCGCAGCTCTTCATCATTCTTCGGCGCTTTGCGCATATTATGGATACGATTAAACAGTACAGGCGTCATCTTATCTTCGACTTTTAGAACAATCATGGTTGCATACGCTTTGCTCATGGACTCTCCCATGTTGCCACCCATGAAGGAAACATGGTTCTTTTGGAACTTAGCGTCTTCAGGGAGTTGCGCTTTTAGCTGCTGAATGATCGGTTCAAACGTATTGCAGTGTGGGCAGAAAAACGAGAAGAACTCGGTGACGGTTGGTTTTTTCGATGCTTCGAGATCGAGAACCTTATAATGCTCACCTTCCTTAAATTGTGCAGCATGAGCCGTTACGCTCAGCATTAACGTTGCAAATAGTGCAAACACCTTTTTCATTGTTGACTCCATGTTTGTCGTTGTTTGGCTTGCTGCCATTATTTTATCTTTACCACTGAGGCATCAGGGAAAGCGGGGGCTCATTCAGGGCTGAGATCTGTTCTTTAAACGCGAGTACCTGACTTTCCCAATATTTTGGATCATCAAACCAAGGAAAAGCGAGTGGAAATGCCGGATCCTGCCACCGTTTTGCTAACCATGCCATATAGTGCACCATACGTAGACCACGTAAAGGCTCAATAAGTTTCAATTCGTTAGAATCAAAGTCACTGAATTCTTGGTAAGACTCTAACAGAATATCCAACTGCATCAGCTTGTCAGCTCTTTCTCCGTTGAGCAACATCCACAAATCTTGGGCGGCTGGGCCATTTCTTGAGTCGTCTAGGTCGACAAACATGGGGCCATCGCGCCATAGGATGTTGCCTGGGTGACAGTCGCCATGCAGGCGAATGATTTGGTTTGAGTCACTCCAGTACTGTTGCAAAGACGTGATCAGCAGATCGAGGTCATTAAAAAAAGCGTTCTCTAAATGCATTGGGATAAATGGAGAATTCTCAAGCAGTTTACGTGGTTGATGTAAGTACTCTTCGAGACTAATGGTCGGTCTATGTTGGAAACGGCGTTTGGCACCGACCTTATGAATGCGGCCTAGAAAGCGACCGACGCCCTCGAGTTGTTCAAGATTATCGACCTCGAATTGACGGCCTCCCACACTGGCAAACAGGGCGAATAGGTAACCCTGATATTGATGCAGTGATTGACCGTTGTTCAGGATGGGCGGGGCCACTGGGATTTCGGCGTCAATGAGCTCCAGAGTAAAATCGTGCTCTTCCTGAATTTGTTCTTGGCTCCAACGCTCAGGTCGGTAGAACTTGACGACGTAGCGTTGGCGCTCTTCATCGGTAAATTGGTATACGCGGTTTTCGTAGCTATTGAGGGCTAAGAAGCCGGACTCTGCGCGAATGCCGATACTTTCGAGGGCATACCACATAAAATCAGGCGTTAAGGCGTCAAAATTAAAAGCGTGTTGAGTCATAAAATAAAAGAGGCTCATTGCTGAGCCTCTTTCCATATTTGTGAGTGTGGAGCGCGCTTAGAGTTTCTTAATAAAGCGGCTTTCTACCTCAATAGTGAAGTCTTCGCTATCCGACAGTATAAACTGAATCTTGGAAACTGAAGAATCAAGATTGTCTGGATTGACCCCCAAACTCATCGGCAGGCTCAATACTTCGCCCGGAGCAACTTGCACGGTTTGTTTGCCATACCAAGACACATCACCCAATCCTTCAACATTGAGCTGATATTGCTGAGTTTGCTGCGTTTTGTTGATCACTTTTAGTGTGTAGGTATTCTCTACCTCACCGGCACTATTGACGCGGAAAAGTTGGTTGCGGTCGCGAAGAACGCTGAGACCAGCGGGGTCAACGGCGGCAATTTGGGCAAAGAAGAGCCCGATCATTACCAACAGTACGGCGCCATAACCAAGGAGCTTAGGTCGTAACACTTTGGTGTGTTTACCTGACAGGCGGTGTTCTGTGGTGTAGCTGATTAGGCCTTTGTCATATCCCATACGTTCCATGGTTTTATCACAGGCATCGATACAGGCACCGCAGTTGATGCATTCGTACTGTAGACCGTCTCGAATATCGATCCCCGTAGGACAAACCTGAACACACAAATCACAGTCGATACAATCACCAAGGCCAAGTGCTTTTGGATCGGCTTTACGTGAGCGTGGCCCACGAGTTTCTCCGCGTTTGGTGTTATAGCCGACGATGAAGGTATCTTTATCAAACATGGCTGATTGGAAGCGCGCATAAGGGCACATGTGAACACAAACAATAGAGCGCATCCAACCCGCATTAGCGTATGTACAACCAGCAAAAAACAGCACCCAGAACACAGGCCAAAAGTCGGCGTCAAAGGTGAAGAAACCTACCACGAGCTGTTTAACTGGCACAAAATAACCCACAAACGTCAGGCCCGTAGCAATGGCGATAGCGATCCAGGCTGCGTGTTTTGCTGCTTTGCGCATCGCGAGGTTTGCTGTCAGTTTGTTGGAGTCTTGCTTGCGACGCTTGTTTGCGCTGCCTTCCAGTTTTTCTTCAAACCAGATGTACATGAAGGTCCAAACGGTTTGTGGACACAGGTAACCACACCAAACACGGCCTAAAAAGGTGGTGATGAAAAACAGAGCAAAAGCCGCGATCATAAAGAGCAGAGCAAGTAGCGTGAGATCTTGCGGGTATAGGGTGGTACCGATGAAGTTGAACTGTTGGTTACCAATATCGAGCAAAATGGCTTGGCGATCGCCATACGGAATCCATGGGATTGCGGCAAATAATACCAACAAGAACCAACCACCGTATCGACGCAAAGTCTGGAAAGTGCCTTTGCTCTCACGTACATAAATGCGATTACTAGGATTAAACCGATCCCCTTTGGTTTTATGGGTTTTCGGGTTAAAGGTTTTGGGAGTCACATCTTTGATATCGATTTTATCCTGACTCATGAAGCTTCCTTCTTAGGCTTAATGGTGTGATTTATTGGCTTCACACTCTGTAGACATTGCTATTTTAGTAAAAACTTATGGACGGCGATTATATACGCAATAACAATTTTATTTCTTTAAGGCTATCAACCTTTAACAACAAAGGTCAGTACAGTTTTATGAATAAATGACCTAACAGTTATCGCTTATGTGATTGTTTGAGTATAAAAAAGGCGACCAGAGGTCGCCTTATCGTCACTTATTGATCAGTCGATGATGCCGCGTGCGCGTAATATGGCGGTTTTAAAATCATCTTCTTGGTCTTTTTTAAGGCCTGGGATCATTTCGTCTTTTGCGCTGTTACGCATTTTGAGATGGTAGATAAGCACATCGTCAGTGAGATCTTCCAGCTTACCTTGGTAACCTGCTTCCTGCGCCAATTTTACTAACATTTGAAGTAAGTTAAGATCTTGGTCTTTCTGCCATTCTGGCTCTAGTAGCTCGATCAGCTCCTCAATGCGGTGACATTTCATTTTCTTTCTCCACAATATTTATAATGATTTGTCGGTTAAGGTATCAGATCGGTCTTTTTGAGTTAAGAAAAAAGCGCAGTAAAGACTGCGCTTTTTAATTATGCCGCTTTAACGATTTTAGCTGGAGCAGATGCCATGATGGCGGTCTTTTCAACTAAAGTCATTGCAGGGGTAGTCTTTTTTGCCGTTGGTGCAGCAACAAAGCCACTGCGGCGGCGCATCGCACTACGGTTGGTGTGCGAAAACCTGACTGCTGTTGGGCGCATTAATTTACCTAACTGTCAGGCATATCCATTGCCAAAGTAATGGCCTGAAGCGTTATGAGTTGAGCTTCATCGCTGAAGGGTGGCTCTTCTGGCTCTCGCCAATCCAAATAATGCTTCAGGAATAATGATATGCATGCATATCACTGATTAGGTTAGCATCTCGCCGCGGTTTGATCGATAGCTATTGGCTACGTCCTTAGTCGTATAAGCCGTAATTCTGTGAGTGGCGTTGCAGTAGTAAGACAGTGACCCAGATTAGTATGTTACTTTAAGCATATTAGTGGTGCAGATTGCCAAGGAGGAAGATATGTCGTTTTTCAAGAAAACCCTCGCGAGTTTTGGAGTAGGCTCTGCCAAAGTAGATTCCGTACTGCAGCAAGAAGTGCTCTACCCAGGGCAGAAAGTGAATGTCACTATTCATGTATATGGTGGCTCAAGCGAGCAAGACATCGATAACATCGAGCTTAAATTGTATTGTCGCTACATTAAGGAAGTGCCAGCAAATCACGATAAAAATGCCAGCAATGCGGGTCGCATGCGCCGTGTTCCTGCAAGCTATGTATTGGCGCAATGGAAACTGCCCTATGCCTTTACAATTGAACCGAGTCAAGAAAGGACCTTTGATGTAGAGCTGGATGTACCGTGGAATACACCGGTAACAATTGGTGATTCTAAAGTTTGGTTGGAAACTGGCCTTGATATCGCAATGGCAAAAGACCCGAGCGATAAAGACATTCTAACCGTCCGCCCAGACCCTTTGTTAGATGGCATTTTTACGGCGTTAGAAGAGCAGGGGTTGCGTATTCGTCAGGTCGAGTGCGAACAGGTTGATGGTTTTGCTATGCCATTTGTTCAAGAGTTTGAGTTTGTTCCGACTACGGGGCCGTTTCATGGTCGTTGGCGCGAGCTTGAAATGGTTGCGTATCGTACCGAAGATTCGTTGCAAATGTGGTTCGAAATTGATCGCCATCGCGAAGGCGCAAAAGGCATGCTGGCCAGCTTATTAGGCATTGGGCAACTAAAACGCGAGTTGGTGATTCCTTTGCATACGTCGGCCCAACAGGCTGGAGAGCAAGTACTGAACTACCTCGACAGCCACTCTTAACCTAAGGTTAATAATTTTAAGCTTACAAGTGTAAGCTGAATGTGCCATACTCTGGAGTAATTATTCAAATGCCAGAGTAGGCACAATTATGTCCGCAAGCGAATCCTCTCAATATAGCTTTAAAGAAGAAATAGCCAACTCGGTGACGCATGGGCTAGGTATGGTGCTGGGGATTGTCGGCTTGGTGTTGCTATTGTTCAAAGCCATTGATCACAATGCAGATGCCCTGACGATTACCAGTATGAGCGTATATGGCAGCAGCATGATAGTGCTGTTTTTGGCGTCGACCTTGTACCATGCTATTCCCTACCGAAGGGCAAAACGGGCATTGAAAACCTTCGACCATTGCGCGATTTACCTACTCATAGCGGGCAGTTACACCCCATTTTTGCTGGTAAGTTTGCGTACACCCTTAGCGATTGGCTTAATGATAGTGATTTGGAGCATTGCGCTGATCGGTATCATCATGAAGGTGGCGTTTGTCTATCGCTTTAAAAAGCTCTCTCTTGTCACTTATCTTATGATGGGGTGGTTATCCCTCGTGGTGATATACCAACTGGCACTTAACCTAGATGTCGGTGGCTTAACCCTGCTGGCGCTCGGCGGAGTGATTTATTCGCTTGGCGTGGTGTTCTATGTCGCGAAGCGCATTCCTTATAATCATGCGATTTGGCACGGCTTTGTACTAGCGGGATGTGCCTGCCATTTCTTCGCGATTTACTTGTACGTTGAGCCTATTTAACGACGCCAAAAAGCAGGGAAAAACAGCACCAGTAGAGTCAAAATTTCTAAGCGTCCCATTAGCATCCCCAAGCTAAGAATCCATTTGGCAGCATCGGGTAGAGGAGCGAAATTTCCCGTTGGCCCAATGACTGAGCCCATTCCTGGGCCGACGTTTGCCACGGCAGTGATGGCACCTGAAATACTGGTGATAGGATCTAGCCCCATGGCGCTGAGGCAACCCGCAATGACGATGATGGTAATAAAAAACATCAAGCCGAATGCGACAATAGAGCGAACAATATCGTCGTTGACCGGACGGCGGTTATAACGCTGAACGAATACACCAGACGGGTGAATCAGCTTCATCATTTGTTTGTTGAGCAGCGTAATCGCGATTTGGAAACGGAAAATTTTAATCCCGCCCGACGTTGAACCAGAACAAGCCCCTGCCATCATCAAAAACGCGAATAGTGTTGTTGGCAGTGCTCCCCAGGCCGTAAAATCTTCAAGGCCAAACCCCGTAGTGGTCACCACAGAGACAATGTTGAACATCGATACTCTCAGAGCATCAAGCACTGTGTAGCCATCACGAATTACTAACCAGGCTGCAATCACCGAACTGCTTACCAGAAACAGCAAGCTAAAGCCGCGAACTTGCGCGTCGGAAAGCAATTCGTCGAGGCGGCGTTTACGAATAGCGGACACAAACAGTAAGAAAGGCAATCCACCCAAAAACATAAACAAGGTCGCAACCCAATGAGCACCGTTGGAAAAGTGGTTCATTGAACCATCAGAGGTGGAGTAACCCCCGGTTGAAAGTGTGGTAAACGAGTGGTTAATGGCTTCAAACAAGTTCATGCCAGTCAACAGAAAACCGAGTAAGCACAGCATAGTCAGGACGAGATAGACTGACATGATGTTCTTGGCCACTGTTTTTGCTCTGGGGCTGCTTTTATCCGACCAATCTGAAGATTCGGTATGGAACAATTTCATACCACCGACATTCAGCATAGGTAATACGGCAACCGCCATCACAATGAAGCCAATACCGCCTAGCCATTGCAAAATTGAGCGCCACAGTAAGATACTTGGTGCCATATTATCCAGACCACTGAGCACGGTAGATCCGGTGGTTGTGATACCAGACATGGTTTCAAAGTAGGCGTCGGTAAAGCTAATGTGGTTGATAAACACAAAGGGGAGGGCGGCAAAGGCGCTCGCAATGGTCCACACCAAACTGGTAATGAGGAACATATCGCGCACACTGAGCTTAAATCGCGTTGTCCTGCCAACACTTAAACAAGCGAATGCGGCGATATGCGTGATCAGTACAGCTTGGCCAAACTCGAGAAACCCGGGAGTACCAGAAAAAAAAGCAACCAATGTTGGAACATACATAAATAAGGCTAGCTTAGAGAGCACTAGCCCTATGACGAACAGAACAGGACGGAAGTTAACCATGATGTCTATCCTAGAGGAAGAACGGACTCGGTTGGAATAAGGTTTCCACGTCAGGCACGTATTTTTTATCAACGAGGAACATCACCACGTGATCATCCTGTTCAATAATGGTTCGGTCATGAGCAATTAAGACTTCTTCACCTCGAACAATCGCACCTATGGTTGTACCTGGCGGTAGTTTGATGTCTCCGATCGCGCGGCCAACAACTTTCGAGGTTGTTTCGTCCCCGTGGGCAATGGCTTCGATCGCTTCTGCAGCCCCACGACGTAGGGATGATACGTTAACGATATCGGCACGACGAACGTGAGTCAGTAGCGCTGAAATAGTCGCTTGCTGTGGAGAAATGGCGACATCAATCACCCCGCCTTGGACTAAGTCTACGTATGCGCCACGTTGGATCAGCACCATGA
Source organism: Vibrio sinaloensis DSM 21326 (assembly GCF_000189275.1). Classification (GTDB taxonomy): domain Bacteria; phylum Pseudomonadota; class Gammaproteobacteria; order Enterobacterales; family Vibrionaceae; genus Vibrio; species Vibrio sinaloensis. The sequence continues at coordinate 65,417 of NZ_AEVT01000048.1, forward strand.
CCTTTTTCGCTCCCATGCGTTTGGCTAGCATGGCGGACATGATATTGGTTTCGTCTTCGTTGGTCAGTGCAATGAACACGTCGACCTGATCGACGTTCTCTTCACTGAGAAGCTCTTGGTCCGCAGCGTCACCACAGAACACTATGGTGTTTTCTAGCTCTTCAGACAGTTTTTCTGCACGCTGATAGCTGCGTTCAATCAGCTTAACGCTGTAGGTTTGCTCTAGGCGTTTGGCTAAGCTGGCACCAATGTTACCGCCACCGACAATCATAATGCGACGATAAGGTTTTTCGAGGCGTTGCAGCTCACTCATCACCGAGCGAATGTGGTTGCTGGCAGCAACAAAGAAGACTTCATCATCGGCTTCGATGATGGTGGTGCCTTGTGGGCGAATCGGTCGACCTTGACGGAAAATCGCAGCAACTCGAGTATCGATGTGAGGCATGTGCTCACGCAGTGTCGATAGAGCATTCCCTACCAGTGGGCCACCATAATAGGCTTTTACTGCCACTAGGCTCACTTTTTGCTCTGCGAAACTCACTACTTGCAATGCACCTGGGTATTGAATCAGGCGTTCAATGTAGCTAGTGACTAGCTCTTCTGGAGCAATGAGATGGTCAACCGGTACCGCACCTGACTGGAATAAGGCTTCTTTTTCAGACAAATACTGCGGTGAACGGATTCGGGCAATACGATTTGGCGTGTTGAACAATGAGAAAGCAACCTGACAAGCCGCCATATTGGTTTCGTCGGTATTGGTTACCGCGACCAACATATCGGCATCTTGCGCCCCTGCTTCACGCAAAGAATCAGGGTGGCTGGCATGGCCATGGACAACCCGCAAGTCGTACTTGTCTTGCAGCTCTCTAAGGCGGTCATTATCTCGGTCAACGATAGTAATGTCGTTGTTCTCTCCGACCAAGTTTTCAGCCAAAGTGCCGCCAACCTGACCTGCGCCAAGAATGATGATTTTCATAGCTTTTCTCTTTGTTCGCTTCGCTTATTCGATAACAGCTTAAGTTTTTATTCGTTGCAATGAAATAGCGGCTAAGACAAAGTCGTTAGCCGCTCAATATTAATTACGCTTGTTTCACTAGCACTGCGTAGTAGAAACCATCCATATCTTCTTCTCCTGGCAAAATTTGGCGACCAGGGTTTTCGATATCGGAGCCAACCAATGTGGCGTTTTGCGTACGCTCAAGGAAGGCTTTTACTTGTAGGATGTTTTCTTGTGGTGTGATTGAACAGGTGGCGTAAACCATGGTGCCACCGTCTTTCAACTGACCCCACATTGCATCCATGATTTCGCTTTGCAGCTCAGCAAGTGCGTCAATGTCATTGGCGCGACGTAACCACTTAATATCAGGGTGACGACGGATAACGCCAGTTGCTGAACACGGGGCATCAAGCAGAATGCGGTCAAACTTCTCGCCACTCCACCACTCTTGCGGGTAACGAGCATCACCACAAATCACATCTGCACGCAGTTGAAGGCGCTCTAGATTGTCGTAGACGCGATCTAAGCGTTTTACGTCACAATCAATCGCGACCACTTCGGTATCTTCTGTGTGCTCTAAAATGTGTGCCGTTTTACCGCCTGGCGCTGCACAACAATCAAGAATCAGCTCGCCATCTTGTGGCTGCAAGTAATTCACCGATAATTGAGCCGCTGCGTCTTGGACTGATACCCAACCGCGGTCAAAGCCTGGAAGAAGTGTTACGTCACAAGGCGAGGCCAATTTTATGGCATCGCTAGCCTCTGGGTGAACGCTGAATTCAATGTTTTCATCTTTCAGCAGTTCAAGATATTCATCGCGAGTATGGTGCTGACGGTTAACGCGCAGCCACATTGGAGCCTTGCTGTTGTTCGCGTCGACCAACTGCTCCCATTGCTCTGGGTAGTTTTCGCGCAGCATGTTAAGTAACCAGTTCGGATGGCCATATTTGCCGGCATTGTGACTAACGGCTTTCTCATCTAACGCTTCTTGGTCACGTAGGTAGCTACGTAATACCGCATTAATCAAACCTCGCAGGCTCGGGCCTCTGAGTGTTTTAGTGCCTTCAACCGTTTCTGCTACTGCTGCATGAGCTGGGATACGCATAAAGCTCAGCTGATAAATACCGACTAAGATCAAGTGGTGGAAGACGCGTTTCTTGCCTTTTAGTGGGTTATCCATTAACTCATTGGCAATCGACTCTAAACGCGGTAAATAACGCAGAGCGCCATAACAGATCTCTTGTAAGAGCGCATGGTCTCTTGGTCTGATGGTCTTTTGCGCCGCAGGTAATGCGTGTGAAAGGGATTGGCCTTTGTCGACCACTTGGAATAGGACGTTGGCTGCAGCAGCGCGAACATTCATGATGAAAACCTTAAATTAAGGGAGGGTGTCTCCACCCTCAAAATGTACGTTTCCCGTCAGGGGGAATATGTTTAAACCAGCTGAGTGCCGACTTCAAACCAGCTAGCACGTGAGTTCAAAATGTCTTGAACTGACATGGCTTTCTTACCGGGTACTTGTAGTTGTTCTAGTACTAGTACGCCATTGCCTGTTGCAACGTAGATACCTGTTTTATCAGCTTGCAGGATAGTACCCGCTGGCTTGTCTGATGTTTGCTCATCAACACGGCTCTGCCATACTTTGATGCTGTTCTCTGCCGCTTCAAAGTGGCTCATTGGCCATGGGTTGAATGCGCGCACGCAGCGTTCAATGTGTGCAGCGTCGTCAGCCCAGTTAATACGCGCTTCTTCTTTACTCAGTTTCTTCGCGTAGTTAGCCAGTTCATCATCTTGCTTTTCAGGCACTGCTTTACCTTGTGCAATATCTGTCAAGCATTCAATTAGCGCATCAGGACCAAGCTCTGCCAGCTTTTCATACATGGTCGCGCTGGTGTCAGTCGCTTCGATAGGCAGGGTCGCGATCTTCAGCATATCACCGGTATCAAGGCCGATGTCCATTTGCATGATAGTCACGCCTGTCTCTTTATCACCCGCCCAAATAGAGCGTTGAATCGGAGCTGCGCCACGCCAGCGAGGTAAGATAGAGCCGTGAACATTGATACAGCCTAGCTTTGGTGTATCAAGTACCGCTTGAGGAAGCAGTAGACCATAAGCCACCACAACCATGATGTCAGCGTTGAGGTCTGCAAGCTCTTGCTTGGCTTCATCAGACTTAAAGTTTTCAGGTTGATAAACCGGAATGTTATGCTCTAGGGCAATGTTTTTCACTGGGCTGGCAGTGAGTTTTTTACCGCGACCAGCTGGGCGATCTGGCTGTGTGTAAACAGCGATAACTTCATGCTCCGAAGACAACAACGCCGCCAAGTGACGGGCGGCGAAATCCGGAGTACCAGCAAAAACAATTTTCAAAGGTTTGCTCAAGGTACCTTCCTTCTATTTATTTAGCGCTTAGGCTTTGCTTGCGTTCTTCTCGTTGAAGCGTTTGATCTTAGCCAGCTTGTCTTGAATACGCTTGCGCTTTAAAGGCGAAAGGTAATCAACAAACAGTTTGCCTTCTAAGTGATCAAGTTCATGCTGAACACAAATAGCCAATAGGTCATCAGCTTCAAAGGTGTACTCTTCACCATCACGGTTAAGTGCTTTTACCGTCACTTCTGCCGCGCGCGGCACGAGAGCTCGTGCGCCAGGAACAGACAAACAGCCTTCTTCAATGCCATCTTCACCGCGTTTCTCTAGGATTTCTGGGTTAATCAGAACCATAGGCTCATCACGGGTTTCAGAGATATCGATAACAACGATACGTTGGTGGAAATCAACCTGGGTTGCTGCCAGGCCAATACCTTCTTCGTCGTACATGGTTTCAATCATGTCATCAACGAACTTTTGAATCTCAGGTGTCACTTCTTCAACTGGCTTAGCCACGGTGCGAAGACGATCATCTGGGAATGTTAATACTTGTAATACAGACATATACACTCGAAATGTTGAACTGTGCCGAATCAGGATAAACCTTGTTGGCTCAATTCTAGACATTTTATAGGTCAAATGACAGCATCATCGTGCTTTTGGTGTGTTAATCGACTCTTCTCTCTGACCTGATTATCACCTGTTACGCTTATCAAGGATGATTGCTATGTCTACTCGGCTGGGTGTTTCACTTGCCACTTTACTTTTACTTGGTGCTTCAACAATGGTATTCGCTCAAGATGAGCCCCTGACCGTTAAGCAAGATGCTCCTACCAGTTACACCGTTGTGAAAGGGGATACCTTGTGGGATATCTCCGCTATGTATCTAGATAGTCCGTGGCTTTGGCCGCGTTTATGGCAAGTGAACCCTGAGATTGATAATCCGCATTTAATTTACCCTGGTGATAAGCTGAGCTTGATTTGGCGCAATGGTCAACCTGTCCTTAGCCTTAAACCGATGGTTAAGCTTAGCCCGAAAGTTCGCTTGCTCGAAAAGCAGGCGTTGCCAACGATTCAAGAAGGGCTAATGGTTCCCTATCTGGAGTCGGATCGTTTACTTGAAGCAACGGAGTTGACAGCAAGTGCGAGAGTGTTGGGGGCCAGTGATAGCAAGCAGTATTTAACTGATCTTCAGCATATTTATGTTTCTGGGGTTCATTCTGAACAGAAGTGGGGAGTCTATCGACCATTAAGTGAGTACCAACGAGGAGAGCATAAAATGGTCGCGCTTAAGCAAGTGGCTACCGCTGAGCTTGTTGGGGCAGAGAAAACATTTACTGGGCTGAATGTTGTTAGTCAATCTCAAGAAATTCTCGCCGATGATATTGCGATTCCTCTCGCCGAAGAAAAAGCTCACACTCTTTCGACGGTTTTCTACCCCACCCCCGCGACAGCACAGACGGTAGCCTCTATTTTGGGGGCGCTCGAGGGCAGTCAGTACGTCGGTCAGAATCAAGTCGTCGTGATAGATAGAGGGCATGACGACAAGTTGCGTCAAGGTTCCATGTTTGAGCTGTACGAGAGAGGGCAGCAATTGGATGACGACACTCAGTTGCCGAACACTGCTATTGGTAATCTCATGGTGATTCGCCCGTACCAATTCTTCAGCTTAGCGCTGGTCACTGAGAGTTCTCAACCAGTCAGCGAACGCACCCTACTTCAATCCCCACTGGACAGTTCAACTCAATGAATGAAAAAGCGCTAGCCGCATGGCTAGCTCTTTACTTCACTCCGCGTATCGGGCCAAAAACCTTCTCTAAACTTTGTGAGATTGAGTCGCCGCAATCTATTGTCCAATACAGTTCGCGTGATCTTAAAGCGATTGGCTTTAGCGACGCACAAGTTGACTTTCTTCGTCACCGCTCTGAATTATTGGTGGAACAGTGTTTATCTTGGCGGCAGCAAAATGCGCAGCGCTTTGTATTGACCGATCAAGATTCGAGTTACCCGTCACTGTTGAAACAAACCAGTGCTGCACCTGCGGTGCTATTTGTCGAAGGAAATGTTGAGGCTCTCTCACTCCCTCAGTTGGCGATAGTCGGTAGTCGCAACGCCAGTCTGGAGGGACTCAATTGCGCTCGAGAGTTTGCTAAAGCTTTGGTTCAGCAACAACTGGCTATCACCAGCGGCCTTGCATTAGGAGTAGATGGCTATGCTCATGATGGTGCTTTGAAGGGAGGAGGCTCAACGTTGGCCGTGCTAGGGAGTGGACTGAATAGCATTTATCCTGCTCGACACCGTCAACTTGCCGAGCGCATCATTGCTAGCGGGGCTCTCGTCTCTGAATTTCATCCATTGGCTAAACCGAAAGCGGATCATTTTCCACGCCGTAATCGAATCATCAGTGGCATGTCGGCTGGGGTACTCGTTATTGAAGCGGCGGAAAAGAGTGGATCTTTGATAACAGCGCGCTATGCCGCAGAACAAGGGCGGGATGTGTTCGCGATACCCAGCTCGATTCATCACCCGCAAGGACGTGGTTGTAACCTATTGATTAAGCAAGGAGCTTGTTTAGTTCAATGTGTTGAAGACGTGATTGCTGAAATGGATAGCTTGATCCGTTGGTCTAATCAAGAAACGAAGTCACAGCAGCATGAAATTTTTCCACTTAATGAATGCAAAGAAGAATTGCCATTTCCTCAGCTGTTAGCTAACGTAGGAAGTAAGGCTACACCAGTTGATATTCTTGCAAGCAGGACCAATATACCTGTACAAGAAGTCATGATGCAGCTCTTGGAGTTAGAGCTCTTAGGGTATGTTGTTGCAGTTTCCGGTGGCTATATTTTAAAGGGGAGGGGCGAGCTATGATGATGGATATCCTTATGTATCTGTTCGAGACTTACATCCATAGCGATGCAGAGTTACAAGTCAATCAAGATGAGCTAGAAGACGAGTTACTTCGTGCTGGCTTTCATCAAAAAGACATCTATAAAGCCCTTGTCTGGCTGGAAGAGTTGGCTGCTCTGCAGCAAAGTGAGGCCCACTCAGCGATTTCGGTGTGCAGTACATCGACATCGACCCGTATTTATACACCCAAAGAGTGCGAACGTTTAAGTCTGGAATGTCGTGGTTTTATTACCTTCCTTGAGCAGGTAAATGTGCTGACGACAGAAACCCGTGAAATGGTGATTGACCGAATTATGGGATTAGAGACGGATGAGTTTGAACTCGATGATCTTAAATGGATTGTTCTGATGGTACTGTTTAATGTACCGGGGAATGAAAATGCTTACACGCTAATGGAAGAGCTGTTGTACACCAAAGAACAGGGTGTTTTACACTAACGAGCTTCTACCGTGACCAAAAGCAGTAAAATCGATCAGCAATTGTTTTCAGCGCATGAGCATGCGCTGGAGCATCAAGCTTGTCCTAAGTGTCAGGCTGAGCAGCGCCAAGGTGAACTTCAACTTCGCCACGGTAAGCATGGGCCGTTTCTTGGCTGCGATCAGTACCCAAAATGTGACTACATTAAGCCTCTTCATCAAAACGATGGCCATATCGTTAAAGAGTTAGGTGTTCCTTGCCCGGAATGCGGCAATGAGCTGGTATTACGCCAGGGCCGCTATGGGATGTTTATAGGTTGCAGTCATTACCCTGATTGCCATCATATTGAATCTCTCGATCAACCGAAAGAAGACCAACAACCACAAAGTCACACTTGTCCTGAATGTAAAAAAGGGGCGTTAGTTGAGCGAAAAACACGATTTGGCAAACTGTTTTATGCTTGTGATAACTACCCCAAGTGCAAGTTTGCGGTCAACCAAGTACCTGTTACTGGCTCCTGTGAAAAATGCGGTTACTCATTGCTGGTGGAAAAGAAACTGGCGAGCGGCGCAAAGCGACAATGTGCGGACAGGAAGTGTCACCACATTCAACAAGATGAAAACTAAAAACGGCGCATCAAGCGCCGTTTTTTATTGCTAAGAGATGGGTTACTTAGTGAAGTTCGCGGCAAACTGATGAACGGCTGGAAAAGCCTCTTTGTCGAGTACATCAGCTAGCGCGCACAGTTTACGTTGCAGCTCTCCACTGTAATCACCACAGACGTTGATGTGACCCATTTTACGGCCTGTACGTTTTTCTTTGCCGTACCAATGAATGTATACGCCATCCATCGCGAGCAGTTCGCAAGGAAGAGAATCTTCACCCAAGATATTAATCATCGAGGTTTCACGAATCAGTTTGGTGCTGCCGAGGGGTAAGCCACACACCGCTCTTAAATGGTTCTCAAACTGACAAGTTTCCGCACCTTGTTGGGTCCAGTGACCAGAGTTATGTACTCGTGGGGCAATCTCATTGACCAGTAAGGTACCGTCGACATCGAAAAACTCCAGAGCAAGTACGCCAACGTAATCAAGCTTATCCGCAACAGCAGTAAACATCTCTTTTGCTTGCGCTTGCAGTTCAGTATCTGCGATAGCTGTTGAAAGGGTCAGTACACCATTGGTATGAACATTTTCTGCTAGTGGGTAAACCGCAACTGAGCCATCTGTGCCACGAGCGCCAACCAATGAGACTTCGCGCTTAAAAGGTACAAACTCTTCTGCCACGATGGCTTGGGTATCTGTAGCGGCAATACACTGTGCCATTTCTGCCCAAATAGCATCGATTTGATGGCGATCTTTAAGGCGCCATTGTCCTTTGCCGTCGTAACCGCCAAGCGCACTCTTCAATACCATTGGAATTCCAACGTGTTCGATAGCGTTATCAAAGTCTTCGCGAGTATTGATCACAAAATAGTTCGCGTTACGCACGCCGGCACTATCGAGCAGGGCTTTTTCTATGCGTCGATCGCCACCGGTTTTAATTGCCTCAGTTGTTGGAAAGAATTTTCCACTTTGTTCACATACCGCGAGAATATCGTGTGGGATGTGTTCAAACTCCGCGGTGATCACGTCCGCTTGCGCAATCGCGTTGTTCAACCCGTGACCGATGACAGCCTGAGTGAGGGGATGGACAATATTTTCACTGCCTACATCATAGGCTGCAATCTCAATATTAAGCGGAGCACCAGCGAGTGACATCATTCGTGCCAATTGCCCCGCTCCGAGCACAAGAACCTGCATCGAGTTAATCCTCAGCTGGGTTTGGGTTTGCCAGTACCGTTTCGGTTTGTTCTGCGCGGAACGCCTCAACTTTGGCCATCACGGCTTCGTCATGCGTACCGAGTATTTGTGCTGCTAAGATCCCCGCGTTTGCGGCGCCTGCTTCACCAATCGCTAGAGTACCAACGGCAATACCTTTCGGCATTTGAACGATAGAGTAGAGGGAGTCGATGCCGCTAAGAGCGCGAGACTGGACAGGTACGCCTAGTACAGGCAGTGAGGTGAACGCCGCCGCCATGCCAGGTAAATGCGCCGCACCGCCTGCACCCGCAATGATCACTTTCAAGCCGCGTTCTTTGGCGCTGGTGGCGTAGTCTGCAAGCAGTTGAGGTGTTCGGTGGGCAGAAACGACTTTTGTTTCATACTCAACCCCAAATCTGTCTAGCATCTCTGCGGCTAGTTTCATAGTTGGCCAATCAGATTTAGAACCCATGATGATACCGACTTTCATCTCAAACTCCTTCAAAGCTGCGCGTTATAGGTAAGGCAATCAATTTGAGCGCATTATACGGGGATTTTTGCTTGAAGCAAACGTTTGCGTCGGGTTTGAAATTAGATTGACACAATTTATAAATAAATAGCTTTAGGCTCCTATCAGGATTGTTTGTACACTTATCAAAAACAGAGATTCAGCAGGAAGTATTTGTGGAAAATTTTGATCAAGCGCTCAACGCTTTAAAGCAAGGTGAAGTGATTGCCTACCCAACGGAAGGTGTATTCGGCGTCGGATGTGATCCTGATAACCCTGAAGCGATAGAAAAGCTACTCACTCTTAAGCAACGCCCAGTTGAGAAAGGGCTTATTCTGATTGCTGCCAGCTACCAACAATTGCTGCCCTACATTGATGAGACGCAACTATCAGAAGAGCAACTTAAGCGTGTACATCAAACTTGGCCTGGCCCTGTGACTTGGATTATGCCATGCAGTGATAAAGTATCGAGTTGGGTGTCGGGCCAATTTGATTCGATTGCTGTACGTGTAACGGATCATCCTTTAGTACAAAAGATGTGTAATGCATTTGGAAAGCCGTTAACCTCTACCAGCGCGAATCTTACGGGTGAGCCACCTTGCATGACCACAGAAGAAGTGTATCGCCAACTAGGTGATAAGTTGGTTGCGGTGTTGGAAGGTGAGACTGGCGGTCGAGATAAACCAAGTGAGATTAGAGACGCAAAAACGTCACAAGTATTAAGACAAGGTTAACCTTGCAAAGGAAGAAAGATGTCAGCGATTGATAAACACGCGGTGAAGCAGTTCTTGATGGAACTTCAGGACTCCATCTGTCAGCAGCTTGAGCAGGCCGATGGGAAAGCAGAATTTATTGAAGATGCTTGGCATCGTGAGCCTGGTGAAAAGCTGGGGGGCGGTGGCAGAACTCGTGTTATGCGTGATGGGGCGGTATTCGAGCAAGGTGGCGTTAACTTCTCTCATGTTGAAGGTAAAGAAATGCCCGCTTCTGCCACGGCACATCGCCCTGAGTTAGCTGGACGCCGCTTTGAAGCAATGGGTGTCTCATTGGTTATGCACCCTCATAACCCATATGTTCCCACCTCCCATGCCAATGTGCGATTCTTTATTGCTGAAAAAGAGGGAGAAGAGCCGATTTGGTGGTTTGGCGGTGGCTTCGACTTAACGCCTTTCTATCCATTTGAAGAAGATGCTCAGTATTGGCATAACACGGCAAAGGAAGTATGCGCGCCATTTGGCAGTGAAGTGTACGCAGAACATAAAGTTTGGTGTGATAAGTACTTCTACCTTCCTCATCGCGATGAAACTCGTGGTGTTGGTGGACTGTTTTTTGATGACCTAAATCATTGGCAGTTTGATAAATGCTTTGACTACATTAAAGCCGTTGGTCAAGGTTATTGCCAAGCGTACTTACCGATCGTTGAGCGTCGTAAAGAGACTGAATATGGTGAGCGCCAGCGTCAGTTCCAATTGTATCGTCGCGGACGTTACGTCGAGTTTAACCTAGTATTTGATCGTGGCACTCTGTTTGGACTTCAAAGTGGTGGCCGTACAGAGTCAATATTAATGTCTATGCCACCTTTAGCTCGTTGGGAATATAACCACCAAGTAGAGCAGGGGTCACCCGAAGCGGAGCTATACGAGCACTTCCTCAAACCTCGAGAGTGGTAAGGCTTTCTTCCTTATATAGATAGTGATAGGGTCAATGTTTCGCATTGACCCTTTTTCGTTCTGACAGGTAAGGATATGACTCAGCAAATAGACAGTTACGTCGTTTTTGGTAACCCAATCTCTCAAAGTAAATCACCCTTTATCCATACCTTGTTTGCGCGTCAAACCAACCAATCTTTAACCTACACCACAAGCAGTCCCGATAAGGATGCGTTTCAGCAGGCCGCAAGTGAATTTTTTGCGAAAGGCGGCAAAGGTTGTAATGTCACCGTACCTTTTAAAGAGGATGCCTTTCAGTTTGCTACTCGATTGACGCAACGTGCTCAATTGGCGGGGGCTGTAAATACGCTTAAAAAGTTAGATGACGGAGAGATCATTGGAGATAACACCGACGGTGAAGGGTTGGTTCAAGACCTACTGCAATATCAAGCCGCTCTGGAAGGTGCCAAAATTCTTTTGATAGGCGCAGGCGGAGCAGCGCGCGGTGTAATCAAGCCACTGCTCGACCAGCATCCTGCTGAATTGGTGATTACAAATCGCACCTTTGCTAAAGCAGAGCAGTTAGCTGAGATGTTTTCCGTTTATGGCAAGGTTTCCGCCCTACCTATGGAGCAAGCGACTCAAGCTTATGATGTGATCATTAATTCAACCTCTTCTAGTTTGTCCGGTGAATTGCCTGATATCTCGGCAACGATTTTTGCGCCGAATAGTGTGGTCTATGACATGATGTACGGCTCTGGCAAAACAACCTTCAATCAATGGGCAGGTGAGCAAGGTGTTCGCAAGGCTTACGATGGTTTGGGTATGTTGGTCGGTCAGGCGGCAGAAAGTTTTATGTTGTGGCGTGGTATTCGACCGGGTACAAAACAGGTATTGCGTGAATTAAGAAAAAACCTAGAGGGTGTGTAATGAATCAATCCATTCTATTTCCAGACATTCAATCTTGGGATGAAGATAAGCAAGCGGTGTTGTTCTCAGCTCAGCAAGCTGGAGCCCTGATTCAATGCATGGTCAGAATAAGCGAACTCGAGCGACTGTCTGGTCAAACGATTACTGGTGAACAGCAAGCTCTTGAGGTTTTCTCTCAATATCGTTTCGATCTTGAAGAGCTTGCTGAAGAATTGATTGAAGATGAAGAGTTCGACTCACTCGGCTGGGTAGAGGTGGTTAGTTAACCTCTTTTACTTGGTGAAGGTAATCTTCTTTATTTTGTACGTAGTTGTCGGCAGACTTTTGTAAGAAAGCTCGTTCCTTATCATTGAGTGGCCTAGCTTGTTTTACTGGACTGCCGACATAGAGAAATCCGCTTTCAAGAACTTTTCCCGGTGGCACTAGGCTACCGGCTCCGATCATCACTTCCTCTTCTATTGTCACTCCATCTAATACAATGGCTCCCATACCAACCAATACTCTGTCTTTGATTGTACAGCCGTGCAGCATGACTTTATGACCGATGGTCACATCGTTGCCAATGATCAGAGGGTAGCCATCGGGATTGCCTTTATTCTTGTGGGTGACGTGTAAAACACTGCCATCCTGAATATTGGTTCGCGAACCAATATGAATATGGTTAACGTCGCCACGAGCGGCAACAAGTGGCCAGACACTTGAGTCATCGCCAATCTGAATATCGCCAACCAATATCGAGCTACTATCTATATAGACGCGTTGACCAATTTGAGGCTGGATACCTTTATAACTACGTAGTGAGCTCATTATTTGTCCTTTTATAGGCTAGTTGGAGCCGCTAATGGGCCAGAAAAGTGATAAAAATAGCGGTTTTTGAATAGAAAATACCCAAACAATAAAAAAATCAAAAAAAACTGCAAAAAGGGCTTGCCAATGTGATGCTGATCTCTATAATGCCCCCTCGCTGACACGGGAACGCTTCAATAGAAACGAGAACGAAGTTAGCAAGGTCAATTAGCCAAGTGGAAACGCTTGAAAAAAGTTTGAAAAAAGTGGTTGACACTAAACTTTATCTCGCTAAAATGACCGCCTCTTCCGAAGTGATGCGAGTCACAAAGAAGAAAGCTCTTTAAAAATA
>NZ_AEVT01000047.1 GCF_000189275.1 Vibrio sinaloensis DSM 21326
CGTTGGCGACAAAGTGGAAGAGACGTTTACGGTAACGTCTATCGATGGCACGCCATCGACTATCAAGGTAACAATAAACGGCACAAACGATGCGGCCACCGTAAGCAGCGCGACTGTCGCAGTCGATGAAACTGACTCAGCAATCACAACCTCTGGCAACCTAACCAGTACCGATGTCGATAACCCGGATAACACCTTTACGCCAAATTCAATCACAGGCACCCACGGAGATCTGACCATTG
>NZ_AEVT01000046.1 GCF_000189275.1 Vibrio sinaloensis DSM 21326
GAGTGGTGAAATCAGCTTAACTGCAGCGGGTGTGCGGCATTTACCAATGACTATGAGCTAGCGGCGAATATTCACAACATCACCGTGATGGCGACGGAAGACGAAGGCTTAGGTGACGTTAAAATGACCTCGATTGATGTTGAGTTGACCGAACTTAACCTCGATGACAATGCGCCGATCTTCTACGAGGATGAAGAGCCGGTTCAAAGCTATGCCTTTGAGTACAACGAGAACTCAGAGCCAACCGACGTGATAGGTACAGTACTCGCGGTTGATGCCGAT
>NZ_AEVT01000045.1 GCF_000189275.1 Vibrio sinaloensis DSM 21326
TTTTTACTATGCGTTGGTTTTAGTGATTAAGGTGGCATGCGGAGGCTTCGGTATTGCATTGCTCACACCTTAACAGGGCGTTATGTTTCAAGGAGGAAAAAGTGGAAATCCCGGAAATAGGAAACCTGTTTTTTGGTCTGATAGCTTCAATTGGTACTGTTGTCGCTACTCTTTACAATGTTGGGCAAGTTAGAAAAATTAACGCTGAGTTACTCGCATCATTTGAAGTCGCGCTTGAGAAACAAAATAAACACTCAGTTACCGAACTCTTCAGGCTCATTCATGGTTTGCGAATGAATTATTCCGACATTGTAGTCTTAGTTAATGATGACAATTGTTCCAAAATTATTTATGCCTTGAAGAAGACTCCGGGCATAGTAAGTTTTGAAAATGGTAAGTTTCAATATTCAGGGGGTAGGTAAGATTCGCTTATTCATGATGGCTGATAGGT
>NZ_AEVT01000044.1 GCF_000189275.1 Vibrio sinaloensis DSM 21326
TCTTCTTCAAATGGCATTTCATTTGAAACGACCTCAGGGTCACCGCTCTTTATCTAATGCTGAGAAGCATCAACCCAAAAAACATAACGAGTCCTCCTATTTCTAGGTGGGCGTTTTTATGTCTCTAATTTCTATTCAGCACGAGATGTGCTTACTTCATCATATAGCGAACTCAGAGTGAGCTAGGCTTTTCGCCATCAATTAACAGACTTATCCACAATTTATAATGTGTGGATAACTTGGTGGGTAACCTGAATTTACGTACTGTATAAGCCTATAAAAATAAGATCTTTTGTTGTCAGTAACTTTCTTTCTTATAGCTGAATGGTAGTTAAGTGTATGATATGTATGTATTTTATTGTTCAGTCTGTTGGTTTTTATAGCACTTCATTCGATCATTAAGTGACTGTTTTTTGATCCTAATCATTTATTAGCATTGTGATTAACTTTGTGAAGTGTAAGAAAACAAGTAATCTTGCCGTCTTTTTTCCACATTTTCGTTTTTTGGAGCCAGCTCATGGATTTTCAACTGTGGGTAGGCAGGTTTTATGCATCTCTAGGCAGGCCCTTCTGAATGATGCGAATTAGGCGTTGCTGCCTGTTGGTGGCGTTTTTTAACGGTGTTTGAGCTAACTGTTGCGACAACGCCCACTCTATGTGCACGTCTAGTACGTCGCTCAAGCCCTTACGTGAGGATAGCACCTCCACGATCTCTTGAGAAAATGGTGCATTGCCCATAGCCACAGATAAGTTTCTTAACCACTGTAGGTGCCCAATTCGTCGAATCGCTGAGCCTTCCATATTTTTAAGAAAAGTGTTCTCGTCCCACATGAACAACGTGATCAGATCTGCACTCTCTAGTGCCTCGCGGCGATGAAAATCTTTCTGCTGAGTGAGGTCGGAAAATCGATTCCAAGGGCACACGAGTTGGCAGTCGTCACAACCATATATCCTATTGCCCATAGATTTACGAAACTCTTCCGGAATGACTCCGTCATATTCGATAGTCAAATAAGAGATACAGCGTCGTGCATCAACAATGCCATCTGCAACAATGGCGGAAGTTGGGCAAGAAGTTATACAAGCGGAGCATTTACCGCATTCGTTGATACTGGCGGTATCGACTGGCAGAGGAAGATCAATGAGCAACTCGCCAAGGAAAAACCACGAGCCACACTCTTTGTCTAAAATGAGCGAGTGTTTACCTGTCCAGCCAAGCCCCGATTTTTGTGCAAGCGGACGTTCCAAAATGGGGGCTGAATCAACAAAAGGGCGATAGCCAAACTGTCCCACTTCTTGTTCTATCTTCTGCCCCAATTTTTTTAGCTGATTTCGAACCAGTTTATGATAATCACGACCTAATGCGTAACGGCTGATATAAGCTTGAGTCGTATCAGAGAGGTTGGAAGCAAACTGAGCTTCTGGAGGTAAGTAATTCATCCGAGCGCTGATAACCCGAACCGTTCCAGGCAAGAGTTCGCTTGGGCGGGCTCTCATCATACCGTGTCGGGCCATCCAGTCCATGCTGCCATGGTAACCAGCATCAAGCCATTTTTGCAGTTCGGCTTCATGCTCACTTAAGTCGACGTCACAGATGCCTACTTTTTGAAAGCCGAGCTCTTGGCCCCAAAGTTTGATCTTGTCTGCAAGCTCTTGATAGTTCATGCTGGTCGCTCTGATTTATGGGGGGCGGATCTTACCGGATCTCAACACTGGGATCTAGCGATCAGATCTTTAGATTTGTGCGAGAATTTGCGTAATTTGGCGTTTACTTACACAACAAGGCTTGTCTCTCGGATCCTTCCCAGTTTACTATTCTTGTTCTTTTGAGTTTTATATAGTCACTAAGTAGAGATTGATCTTCATGAGCACGAAACAATTTGCCCTAAAAGATGAACAAGAAACCATTCAACTCGGCACCGCTTTAGCTAAAGTTTGCAGCCAGCAAACCACCATTTATCTTCATGGGGACTTAGGCGCGGGTAAAACGACATTCAGCCGTGGTTTCGTTCGAGCGCTGGGCCACGAAGGCAATGTAAAAAGCCCTACTTATACCCTAGTTGAACCTTATCAGCTCGATCAGTGGCAAGTGTATCATTTTGACCTCTACCGCCTTGCTGACCCGGAAGAGTTAGAGTTCATGGGAATCCGTGATTATTTCACTCCAGACGCGATTTGTTTAGTTGAGTGGCCTGAGAAAGGTCAAGGGTTACTTCCTGCAGCAGATTTGGATATAGAAATGCGTTATAACGGTGAGCAGCGTATTGCTGAACTGACTGCAAATAACGATTATGGTTCTCAATTACTTGAGCAGTTGGAGTTATGTTAATCAGTAAATTGTTACGGGCTGTCTTCTTCCCTTGTCTTCTTGCCCTTTCTTTTCTGTCATCAACCGTATTTGCTAACGCGTTAGAAGGGGTACGTGTTTGGCCATCACCTGATGAAACTCGAGTGGTGATTGACTTACAGTCGGAAGCTGAGTTTAGCTACTTTACTCTGAGCAGCCCTGATCGATTAGTGGTCGATCTGAAAAAAACGTCTTTAAGCACTAAATTGCCGATCAATGTGTCGGACAGCCCTGTTCTGAGCAAGATTCGTAAAAGCTCTCCCCCTGAAAAGGGCACGTATCGTTTGGTGTTTGAGCTGAAAAAACGTGTCACACCGAACCTCTTTAAACTAGCGCCTACGCCTGGTGGACAATATGGCCACCGTTTAGTGCTTGATATGCCGCATGGGGCGGGTAAATCCTCAAAACCGGCAACCAGTTCATCTTCTTCAAGCAAGTCTTCAGTAAGTCGCGATGCCTCTCAGCTCGCGGGAAATGCTGAAATTGTAGTCGCCATTGATGCAGGGCATGGTGGCGAAGACCCAGGCTCAATCGGCCCATCTCGTAAATACGAAAAACACGCGACACTGGCGGTAGCGAAAAAGATTGCAGCGCAGATAAATGCTGTGCCGGGTATGAAAGCGGTACTGACTCGTCGCAGTGATTATTTCGTTAACCTTAATAAACGATCGGAAATTGCGCGTAAGAATAAAGCCCATTTACTCGTATCCATTCACGCCGACGGATTCCATACGCCGCAGCCGCGTGGTGGCTCGGTGTTTGTTCTTAATACACGCCGTGCAAATACAGAAATTGCTCGTTGGGTAGAAAATCACGAGCAGCAATCTCAGTTACTAGGTGGTGCAGGGGATCTGCTATCGAAAAACACTAATGATCGCAATGTCAGCCAGACGTTGCTGGATCTACAATTTAGCCATTCACAGAAAGAAGGTTATAAAGTAGCGACGAAAATTTTAGCTCAGATGAAGCGCGCTGGTATCCACCTTCACAAGAAAGAGCCTGTAAATGCTAGCCTTGCGGTGTTGAAGTCACCAGATATACCGTCGGTGCTTGTTGAAACAGGCTTTATTACTAACCCAACGGAAGAGCGTTTACTGTTCCAACGTAGCCACCAAGATAAACTTGCTCGCTCGTTAACTAAAGCCATTGTTCAGTATTTTGAAGCGAACCCGCCAGAGGGTACCTTGTTTGCGAATCGAGGTAAGGCGATCAAGCATAAGGTATCACGCGGCGAGTCTTTGTCAGTGATCGCCAAGAAGTATGGAACCAGCACCAAAGCTATCCAGCAAGCGAATAAGTTGAAGAGTAGCAGTATTGCCATTGGGCAAATATTGACGATTCCAGGTTCCAAGGGTGCCGTTGCCGTTCCGGTTGTCGCTAATCCGGTTGAAACGAAAACCATCACCCACGTAGTTCAAAAGGGAGATTACTTGGGCAAGATTGCTGCACGTTATAAGGTTCCTATTGCCACGATCAAGCGTGAGAATAAGCTAAAATCGGATACCTTAAAGCTAGGCCAAAAACTGAAAATTACCGTCAGCATGAAAGATCAACCATTGCGCAAGCATAAGGTTCAGCGAGGTGAGTTTTTGGGTAAAATTGCTAGCAAATATGATGTGAGTGTTAGTAGCTTGAGAAAAGCGAACAATTTACGTAGCGATCAGTTGGCCGTTGGGCAAGTATTGATTATCCCCAATAAGTAACGTTGATGGATTCGTATGACTATAAAGATCCTACCTGCACGTTTAGCAAACCAAATCGCCGCTGGTGAGGTTGTTGAAAGACCGGCATCTGTGGTGAAGGAGTTGGTCGAGAATAGCTTAGATTCAGGCGCGACCCGTATCGATATCGACATCGAGAAGGGGGGCGCGAAGCTAATTCGAGTCAGAGACAACGGAAAAGGCATTGCTAAAGACGAGTTAGGGTTGGCGTTGAGTCGTCATGCGACATCCAAAATCCATACTCTTGATGATCTTGAGGCTATCATCAGCTTGGGATTTCGTGGTGAAGCACTTGCGAGTATTAGCTCAGTAGCGCGTCTGACGATGACGTCTAGGCCAGCGACGCAAGACCAAGCTTGGTCTGCTTATACGGAAGGGCGCGACATGGAGGTAAAACTCCAACCTACTGCGCATCCAATGGGTACGACGGTCGAGGTACTCGATCTGTTCTTTAATACGCCAGCCCGTCGCAAGTTTCTTCGAACTGAAAAGACGGAATTTACCCATATCGATGAGCTGATCAAGCGCATCGCACTTAGCCGGTTTGATGTGACAATTAATCTTCGCCACAACGGTAAGATGATCAAGCAGTATCGAGCGGCAAAGACAGACATACAGGCTGAGAAGCGTATTGCCGCCGTATGTGGCAGCGCATTTGTTCGCCATATGCTGAAAATTGAGTTAGAGCATCAAGGGTTGAAACTGCATGGCTGGATAACGACTCCTGAAGGGGCTCGTCAACAAAGTGATCTGCAGTATTGCTACGTGAATGGTCGAATGATGCGTGATAAGTTGATTAATCATGCGATTCGACAAAGCTATGAAACCAGCCTTCGCCCAGAGCAGTTCGCCACTTATGTGTTGTTTATCGAAATCGACCCTCATCAAGTCGATGTGAATGTCCATCCAGCAAAACATGAGGTCCGCTTTCATCAAGCGCGTCTTGTGCATGATTTTATTTATCAGGCGCTAAGCGATGCCTTAGCACAGAGTGCTCATATCGATAAACCTGAGCTAACCGCGTCCGCTTTTCATCAGCCGCAACCAGAGAGCCCTGCATCAGCGCCGGAGTCAAAACAAGCTCTGACGTCGCAAGTTCCTGACCAAGTGTACCAAGCTGTAGAAAACACGCCATCTTATCCAGGTAAGGCTGACTATGAAGAGCATCGCTCAGCAGTCAGGGAAGCGAGTCCTCGTAGTGACTGGCATGAATCTCGTCCAGCCCTGAGTAAGACAAAAAGCACCGAACGTTACTCTGAACCAGCACCGAGCAAGCAAGAAGTCAGAGCATATCAAGAGCTTCTTCAAACCCCCGATGTTAGTGAGCCATCAAGGGTTGCGATTGTGCCGCCAACTTCGTCGACTAACGCACCTGCCAGCCTACCCAGTGTTGAAACTTTAGGTAAAGCTATCTGTGTTGTGGAAGGTAACTGCTTGCTGATGGCTGATAAGACTGGGGCACGCTTGGTAAACTTGGCCAAGGCGGAATGGCTGCGTATTAAAGGTCAGTTATCCATTGAGCAAGGCAAACGTAAAAGCCAACCTCTACTGGTACCGTTATCCCTAAAGCTCGAGCCTGAGCTGCTGATTGCGGCTGAGAAGATTGAAAGCATACTCAATGCATTGGGTATTGAGCTGAAGAAACGTGGCCAACAAGCGCTGCTGGTGATGGGCGTTCCGCAGCCGTTACGGCAACAAAATCTACAACAATTGTTGCCAGATCTGCTATCTTACGCCGCTTCGACTATCGCCAGTAACCAAGAACTTACACCTGAACAGTTGACCGAATGGTTGAGTGATCACATCACGCAAGTGAAAAACGACTACACTTTGTCGGAAGCCATTCAAATCATCGCTGACATCGAACAGCTTTGGCAAGGGCAACTCCCTCTGCATGATAATAGGTTTGTAAGAGCCGTTGATTTTTCTGCAACGATTGCAGCATTAGAATTATGATGAACACAGATTTACCTTTAGCTCTGTTTTTAATGGGGCCGACAGCCTCAGGAAAAACTGAGTTAGCCATTCGTTTACGCCAAAAGTACCCGGTAGAGATCATCTCGGTTGACTCTGCTTTGATCTATAAGGATATGGATATAGGTACTGCAAAACCGGATGCGAGAGAGCAGGCATTAGCACCGCATCGATTGATCGATATCCTCGATCCAAGTGAAGCTTATTCAGCAGCAGACTTTCGCCGCGATGCGCTAAAAGAAATGCATCAGATCGTAGAGCAAGGCAAGATCCCACTGTTAGTCGGTGGAACTATGTTGTATTACAAAGCTCTACTAGAGGGATTGTCACCACTTCCTGCTGCAAACCCTGAGATTCGTCAGCAAATTGAACAGGAAGCATTGACTCTCGGTTGGAACGTGCTGCACGATCAACTGAAAGAGATCGATCCCGTGTCAGCAGAGCGAATTCATCCTAATGATCCGCAAAGATTGTCTCGGGCATTGGAAGTTTATCGAATTTCAGGTAAAACTCTTACTGAACTGACTCAAACGAAAGGTGATGCATTGCCATTTCGTGTGAAACAGTTTGCTATAGCTCCCAAGGAAAGGGCTGAACTGCATCGTCGTATTGAACTCCGTTTTGACAAAATGCTGGAGGCCGGATTTGAAGAGGAAATGCGAGCATTATACGCTCGTGATGATCTTCACCCCGATCTTCCTTCCATTCGGTGTGTCGGTTATAGGCAGATGTGGGATTATTTGGATGGGAACTGCACGCTTGATGACGCTATTTTTAAGGGCGTATGTGCAACCCGCCAATTGGCCAAGCGACAAATTACCTGGTTGCGCAGCTGGGATAATTTAACTTGGTTAGATAGTGAGAACATTGACGAGGCGTTGGAAACTGTTTCAAATGCGATAGCAACTGACGGTTTTAGCTGTGTATAATGTGATCGCTTTTGCGTGAATGTACCCTGTAAAGGATCTGTTACTTGAAATTTCGACTTAAAGTCGTCATAACAGGTAATGACAGGGCGTTTTTTTATACGTTTAGCTCAGATTCAAAGGCGGCATCGATTTTTTGCTGCGCACCACTAGCTAAATAACTAAAACAAAATTACAAAATAAGGAAAATAAAAATGGCTAAGGGGCAATCTCTACAAGACCCATTCTTAAATGCATTACGTCGTGAACGTATTCCAGTGTCTATCTACCTTGTAAACGGAATTAAACTGCAAGGTCAGATCGAATCTTTTGACCAATTTGTTATCTTGCTGAAAAACACAGTAAACCAGATGGTTTACAAGCACGCAATTTCAACTGTGGTTCCAGCTCGTCCAGTGAGCCACCACAGTGGTGACCGTCCACAAGGCGGTGAGCGTCAGCAAGAGAAGTCAGAGGACTAATTCTCTGACTCATAACCGAGTATTATTTTTAAGGAGTTGATTGCTTGTTTGACCGTTATGAAGCCGGTGAGCGAGCCGTACTTGTTCATATCAACTTCACGCAAGAAGGGGAGTGGGAAGATCTTAGCGAATTTGAAATGCTGGTTTCTTCTGCTGGGGTTTCTACGTTACAAGTTGTAACAGGAAGTCGCCAGTCACCACACCCCAAATACTATGTCGGAGAGGGTAAAGCGCAAGAAATTGCACAAGCTGTGCAATTAGCGGGTGCTGATATTGTGATTTTCAATCATGCCCTCTCTCCTGCCCAAGAACGTAACCTCGAAGCATTGTGCAAATGCCGCGTATTGGATCGCACAGGTCTTATTCTCGATATCTTTGCCCAACGCGCTCGTACCCACGAAGGTAAGCTGCAAGTCGAACTGGCACAGCTACGTCATATCTCTACTCGACTTATTCGTGGTTGGACTCACCTAGAGAGACAGAAAGGTGGTATTGGTTTACGTGGGCCAGGTGAAACTCAGCTAGAAACTGACCGACGCTTATTGCGTGTACGTATCAAAACGATATTACGCCGTTTAGAAAAAGTGGCTAAACAGCGTGAACAAGGTCGCCGTGCTAGAAGTCGAGCGGAAATCCCAACTATCTCCCTTGTTGGCTATACCAACGCAGGGAAATCAACGTTGTTCAACCGAATTACTGAGGCCGGTGTTTACGCCGCAGACCAATTATTTGCTACTTTGGACCCGACATTACGTAAGATAGATTTATCAGACGTTGGTCCGGCAATTTTGGCTGACACAGTAGGGTTTATTCGTCATTTACCCCACGATCTGGTTGCAGCGTTTAAAGCAACGCTTCAAGAAACGCAAGAAGCTGACATTTTGTTACATGTTGTAGATGCCAGTGACGAGCGTTTTCGTGAGAATATTCAAGCTGTTCATGATGTACTAGCAGAGATCGAAGCGGATGAAATTCCGGCTTTGGTTGTCATGAACAAGATCGATAACCTAGATGGTCAAAACCCGAGAATCGAACGCGATGACGAAGGCATCCCGCAGTCGGTTTGGGTTTCTGCAATGGAAGGCAAAGGTATTGAGCTGCTATTTGATGCGTTGACCGAACGGTTAGCCAGCCAAATGGTTGAGTACCAAATGCGAATTCCGCCACAACATCAAGGCAGACTTCGTAGTACATTCTTCCAAATGAAATGTATTCAACGAGAAGAATATGATCAGGATGGTAACTTGTTGATTGATGTTCGCATGCAACAGGTAGATTGGTCTAGACTTGAAAAAAGAGAAGAGGCAGTTTTACGTGACTTTATAGTTACTTAAATGACTGCTACAGTATAACGTCATATCAAATGATGGAGCTTTCTAATGGCGTGGAATGAGCCTGGTAATAACAACGGCAACAATGGCCGCGATAATGACCCTTGGGGTAACAATAATCGTGGTAACAAAGGTGGCCGTGATCAAGGACCGCCAGACTTAGACGAAGTGTTTAATAAACTGAGTCAGAAACTGGGTGGAAAGTTTGGTGGTAAAGGTGGTAATGGACCGTCAATCGGCGGTGGTGGTAGCGTGCTTGGATTGGGCGTTATTGCTGCGATTGCTGTTGCAGTCTGGTTCTTTGCTGGCTTTTACACCATTGGTGAAGCTGAACGCGGTGTTGTTTTGCGTCTGGGTAAATACGACCGTGTGGTCGATCCAGGTCTAAACTGGCGTCCTCGTTTTATCGACGAGTATGAAGCGGTTAACGTTCAAGCGATTCGCTCGTTACGTTCGTCTGGTCTAATGCTGACCAAAGATGAAAACGTAGTAACAGTATCGATGGATGTTCAGTACCGTGTTGCTGATCCATACAAATACCTATTCCGCGTGACCAACGCAGATGACAGCTTACGTCAAGCGACAGATTCTGCGCTTCGTGCTGTGATTGGTGACTCACTCATGGATAGCATCCTAACCAGTGGTCGTCAGCAAATTCGTCAAAGTACTCAAGAAACTTTGAATGCTATTGTCGACAGCTACGACATGGGTGTCGTGATTGTGGATGTTAACTTCCAATCAGCCCGTCCACCAGAGCAAGTTAAAGACGCATTCGATGATGCTATCGCAGCGCGAGAGGATGAAGAGCGTTTCGAGCGTGAAGCAGAAGCTTACCGAAATGACATTCTTCCTAAAGCGACTGGTCGAGCAGAACGTTTGAAGAAAGAAGCATTGGGTTACTCTGAGCGCGTGGTTAATGAAGCGCTTGGTCAAGTTGCTCAGTTCGAGAAGCTACTTCCAGAGTATCAAGCAGCGCCAGAGGTTACACGTAATCGTCTGTACCTAGATACCATGGAGCAAGTTTACTCAAGTACTTCGAAAGTCCTTATCGACTCTGAATCAAGTGGTAACTTGTTATACCTACCAATCGATAAGTTGGCAGGTGAAGGTCAAACTCAAACCAAACGTAACACGAAGTCTTCTTCGGCTTACGATCAAATCGAGCTAGAGACTCAAGCAAATGACACTACTTCAGACTCGCAATCTCGTACAACTGGTTCACGTCAAGGGAGATATTAAGAATGCGTAAGTTAATGATCCCTGTTTTGGTACTGGCAGCCATCCTATTGCTGATGTCTGTATTTGTTATCAAAGAAGGCGAGCGTGGCCTAGTAATTCGATTTGGCCGTGTCTTAGATGACAATGGCGTTTCACGAATCTACGAGCCGGGCCTGCATTTCAAGATGCCGTTGTTTGACCGTGTGAAAACGTTAGATGCACGTATTCAAACGATGGATGGCCGTTCTGACCGTTTCGTAACGTCAGAGAAAAAAGACGTTATCATTGATACCTATGTTAAATGGCGTATCGAAGACTTTGGTCGTTTTTACCTGACAACTGGCGGTGGTAACGTACTGACAGCTGAAGCGTTACTCGAGCGTAAAGTGACAGACGTGTTGCGTTCTGAAATCGGTGCTCGTGAAATCAAGCAGATCGTTTCTGGTCCGCGCAACAAAGATGTGCTGCCTGATAGCGCTGATAGTGAAGAAGTAACGACCGAAGCTGCGCTTGAAGCGTTAGAAATCGACGGTGAGCGTGACAAGATCATGGAGAATGTTCTAACTGGTACACGCGATAGTGCAATGGCTGACTTGGGTGTTGAAGTGGTTGATTTCCGTATGAAGAAAATCAACTTACCTGATGAGATCAGTGAGTCTATCTATCGTCGTATGAGAGCTGAGCGTGAGTCTGTTGCTCGTCGTCACCGCTCTCAAGGTCGTGAGAGAGCAGAAGTTATTCGTGCACAAGCAGAGCTAGAAGTGGCTACAGTGCTTGCTGAAGCGGATAAAACGGCTCGAGTTACTCGCGGTGAAGCAGATGCAGAAGCAGCTAAGATTTACTCTGATGCTTACAACAAAGACCCAGAGTTCTTTGGCTTCATGCGCTCTCTTAAAGCTTATGAGAAATCATTCAGCAACAAGAGCGATATCCTAGTATTGGATCCGAAGAGCGACTTCTTCCAATACATGAATAATGCCGCTGGCGCAGAAGCTAAGTAACGCTGTAAAGATATAATAAAGGCTCCTAAGGGAGCCTTTATTTTTTGTCTAGTATAAGGTGATTTATGTCGAACTCATTATGGCTCGCACTCGGGCTAGTTCTTATTGTCGAAGGGTTAGGCCCGCTTATCGCGCCTAATGGTTGGCGCAATATGGTCGCTCAGCTTAGCCAACAGCCGGATAACCAGTTACGCCGAATAGGAGGCTGTTTGGTGGTTGCTGGCGTTGTCATTGCCTATGTATTTGGCTAAGGCTCGCTTTATTAAGGCTAGTAGTGAGGAGGTGGAGGCTCATTAGCAGGATTCTCTATATTTGAGGTGTCCATGTTTTTCACTTTCCCCACCACATATTTCATCTGGTCCTGCATTTTTGAGATCAACAATTGCTGCTGACTAAGCGCATCGTTTAATTCTTCAATAGTTTGCTCTTGGAATGCTAATTGACATTCTAAGTCATTTACACGGCGTTCTAACTGTTCAACTGTTTTGTCTGTCATCACTTACAGGTCTTGCTGTTAGTAGTCTACATCCCAGGCTTGAGCGATTCCCGCCGAAGTTCCCGAAATGACACGATTCTGATTATCAAAGGCTGCATCATACACCACTGCGCGTGGAGGGCGAGCATCTTTTAGAGGCTCCACTTCAAAACCATCTACTCGTTTACCACTGTGAATGTCCCAAACCATCAAGCGTCCTGACGGTGTGCCAGTTGCTAGGTATTGGCCGTCATCGGAAAATCGTGCGCTGGAAAAAATCAATTGGCGAGAGAAGCTGCTCAGCTGAGATAGCGCTTCGCCATTGCTCAAGTCCCAAACAATTGCTTGGTTTCCACCATCCGAGGTGAAAGCGTATTTGCCATCTCTTTGTAGGGCGACGCGATTAATCCGTTGCTCATGCTCAAAAGTACGCAATATCTGTCCGGTCTCGGTATCCCAAAGATAGGCCCGGTAATCGTTACCACCAGAAAGGGCAAATCGACCGTTGGGAGATAAAGCGACAGAATTGACTTTTTCATTATGAGCGAGGAACTCTAGGCGTCGTCCGGTGACTAAATTGACGTAAATCGCTTTGCCATTGGAGAGCCCGAGTAGCACTTGGTCTCCATTACTCGCGATGTCGACATCCCGTATTAGACCATCAGAGATCGACCATAGACCTTCTGCTTGAGTCCATGCCAGATCCCAAACAGCAAAATTAATCTGAGTAGCGGTCACGGCGAAACGGCCATTATCGGAAATGCGAATTCTGGAAACGGTACTTGCGTCAGGATCCTGCTCACCTAATGATGCGAGTTTTTGGTTCTCTGTGAGGTCCCAAAGTACGAGTTGATGTTCTTTAGAGTAAAGTAGAGCGAAGCGTGCATCACGACTCAATGCGAAGCTGGTGGTGCCTTGTAATTCGATTTCCCAACGTTGAGCATCTTGGCTGGAGAAAAAACATCCATTTAACGTTGAGATGACAATAGTAATAAGTAGAGTGTTAAAAATTATTCGCATCAAGTCCAATTATCCACTTGGTTTACGTTTATTTCAGACGCATATTGGTTATATTGGTACAACATGCGAGTGCGCACCAGTCTTTCTTAAAGATTTGTGCACAAAGACAAAAGTCTCAATTGGAGAGTTCAATGAAATCAATTTTTAAAGTGTCACTGCTTGCTGCAACTGTTGCGCTAGCTGCTGGCTGTCAAAAAGAAGAAGAGCCAAAAACAGAAACTGCACCAGCGGCAGTTGAGCAAGTACAAGCAGAAACTGGTAAAGCGGTTCACTTTAAAACCGAAGACGACAAAGCGGCATACGCAATTGGTGTTTCTTTCGCAAATTACCTAAGCACTAGCTTAGATAAGCCAAGTGAGATTGGTATCACTTTAAACAAGGATCTTGTTCTAAAAGGTATTGAGCACGTTTTCGCAGGTAACCCAGAGCTAAACGAAGAAGAAACTCGCGCAGCACTTGAATCTCTAGATAAGCGCGTTGCAGAAACGATGCAAAAGCAAGCCGCTGAGAAAGCAGCAGCAGCAAAAGCTGACGGTGATAAATTCCGAGCTGAATTCGAGAAGCAGGAAGGTGTAGTCAAAACAGATTCAGGCCTGCTGTATCAGGTAATGACTCCTGCGGAAGGTGAACAGCCAAAAGATACTGACACTGTTCAAGTTCACTATAAAGGTACGTTGATCGACGGTACTCAATTTGATAGTTCATACGATCGTGGCGAGCCTGCAACATTCCCACTTAACCGCGTCATTCCAGGTTGGACTGAAGGTGTGCAACTTATGCCTGTTGGCTCTAAGTTCAAGTTTGTTATTCCACCTGAGTTAGCTTACGGTGAGCAAGATACGCCGACGATTCCAGCGAATTCAACACTAGTGTTTGAAGTGGAACTACTGAAAATCGATAACGGTGAAGAAGCTGCGCAGTAAGCGCCGCTCTCATTAGAATCCATAAAGGCCTAGCGTTGCGCTAGGCCTTTTTGTCTTTATTGATGCAAATAATTTGTTCTAAATCACTAGATAGTGGCTTAGCTAGATGTTCTCTTCAAAATTTCTGATAAACTTACACCAATTTGTTGATTTTTCGCTCGAAGGCTTAAAAAGTGACAACTACAGAAACAGTAAATACGGATATGTTGCTCGAAATGGAATCTGTCAATGTGATGCCATTTAGTGAGCACGACAAAATTATACTTCGATCATATGAAGCGGTTGTTGATGGCATTGCCAGCCTAATCGGGCCGTTTTGTGAAATCGTTCTGCATTCATTAGAAGATCTGAACACATCGGCGATAAAGATTGCCAATGGCGAAAACACTGGGCGTCAAGTGGGCTCTCCTATCACTGATCTCGCACTTAAGATGCTGCGTGATATTGAAGGGTCTGAGCGTAACTTCTCTCGCTCTTATTTCACGCGCGCTAAAGGTGGCGTGTTGATGAAGTCGATTACGGTTGCGATTCGCAATGGTGAAAACCGAGTGATTGGTTTGCTTTGTATCAACGTCAACCTCGATGCCCCATTCTCTCAAGTATTGCAGTCGTTTATGCCGACGGAAGAAGCAAAGCAAGCGGCATCATCGGTGAATTTTGCCAGTGATGTTGAGGAGCTGGTGGATCAAACGGTAGAACGGACGATAGAAGAGATCAATGCAGACAAGTCGGTGTCCAATAACACCAAGAACCGTCAGATTGTGATGGAGCTGTATGACAAAGGTATCTTTGATATCAAAGATGCAATCAATCGCGTTGCGGATCGACTCAATATTTCAAAGCACACTGTTTACTTGTACATTCGTCAACGTAAAACAGAGGATGACGAGAGTTGAACAAACTGACCTATACCTTAGTTGTTAATGGTTCAGTATACGGCAGCCAATCTGCTCGTAACGCTTATCAGTTTGCAAAGGCATTGATTGCACAAGGGCACTCGTTGGTCAGTGTGTTCTTTTATCAAGATGGCGTGAGTAACGGTAGCGCACTGACTGTGCCGGCTAACGATGAGTTTGACTTAGTTAGCGCATGGCAGCTGCTTAGTCAGCAACATGATGTTCGTCTTGAAACTTGCGTGGCTGCTGCCCTGCGACGAGGCATTGTCAGCGAAGAAGAAGCCACTCAGCATGGCCTGAGTCAAAGCAATCTCGCGGAAGGGTTCGAACAAGCTGGACTAGGTAGTTTGGCAGAAGCCATGTTAGTGCAAGACAGGGTCGTACAGTTTTGAGTCAGTTAACCTATATATTTCGTAGTGCACCTCATAGTACCTCAGCAGGCCGTGAAGGTGTTGATGCACTTCTCGCTGCTTCAGCGTACTGCGAAGACATCAGCGTGCTATTTGTCGGCGATGGGGTGTATCAATTGTTACTTGGTCAGCAGAGCGAGGCGATATTGAGTAAAGACTATTCGCTCATGATGAAATTATTCGACTTGTATGACATAGACCAAGTGTTTGTATGTCGAACCTCTCTGGAAGAGCGTGGGTTAGCACAGGCGGATCTGGTCATCGATGCTCAGGCGGTGTCAACGACCGAACTCAGTGACAAGCTGCACGCTAGTGGTAAAGTACTCACATTCTAGGTTTATTATGCTTCATATTGTAAAAACAATTTCAGCTCTCGAAGATGTTATGCGTGTCTTACGAGACGGAGATAGCCTGTTGCTCGTCGAACAGGCCGTGTTTGCCGCAAACCCTCAGCATAAAGCTTATCGTCAGATTCAAGGGGTCGAAATCTCTGTGTTAACGGCAGACGCAAAAGCACGTGCAATCGACAATCGCATCAGTCCTAGTGTGACATTCGTGGACTTTGCCGGTTTTGTAGAACTTACCGAAAAACACGCAAATTCGACGACCTGGGAGTAATCGTTTTTCATCACTTCGTTTGTGTCGTTCAACGTTTACAGACTTATCCCTCGAGTTGAACAAAAAAGATCCGTATATTTCTTGACACACCTCTCACTGCTGAATAGAATTTTGCGTCCCTAACTGCCACTGGTAGCTAGGGATAGATTTTTCACAAAGCTTACTTTTATGTAAATCAGGAGCTAGTTAATGGCAACTATTAACCAGTTGGTACGTAAGCCACGTGCAAAGCAAGTTGTTAAAAGCAACGTGCCTGCACTAGAAGCGTGCCCACAAAAACGTGGTGTATGTACTCGTGTTTACACTACTACACCTAAAAAACCTAACTCGGCACTACGTAAAGTTTGTCGTGTACGTCTAACAAACGGTTTCGAAGTAACTTCGTACATCGGTGGTGAAGGTCACAACCTTCAAGAGCACTCAGTTGTTCTAATCCGTGGCGGTCGTGTTAAAGACCTTCCGGGTGTACGTTACCACACAGTACGTGGTGCACTTGACTGTGCTGGCGTAAATGACCGTAAACAAGGTCGTTCTAAGTACGGTGTGAAGCGTCCTAAGTCTTAATCGTCTTTTCTTTTAAAGAGAAGCGTTAAGTAAGGCCAAACACTAAAATTAAATTTTAATTTTTGAAGAAACTGAAAAGTTTTGGATAACCTGAAGAATAAGACAACGGAGAAATTCCATGCCACG
Organism: Vibrio sinaloensis DSM 21326; assembly: GCF_000189275.1. GTDB lineage: Bacteria > Pseudomonadota > Gammaproteobacteria > Enterobacterales > Vibrionaceae > Vibrio > Vibrio sinaloensis. The sequence continues at coordinate 16,012 of NZ_AEVT01000044.1, forward strand.
TCGTCGCGTCATCGGTCAGCGTAAGATCCTTCCAGATCCAAAGTTCAAATCTGAACTGCTGGCAAAATTCGTTAACATCCTAATGGTTGACGGTAAGAAATCTACTGCAGAGAAAATTGTTTACACTGCACTAGATGCAATGGCTGAGAAATCTGGTAAAGATCACTTAGCTGTATTTGAAGAAGCTCTTGAAAATGTTCGCCCAGCGGTAGAGGTTAAATCTCGCCGTGTAGGTGGTTCAACTTACCAAGTACCTGTAGAAGTACGTCCGGTTCGCCGTAACGCACTTGCTATGCGTTGGTTGGTTGAAGCTGCGCGTAAGCGTGGTGAAAAATCTATGGCTCAACGCCTAGCAGCTGAAATGCTAGACGCGTCTGAGAACAAAGGTACTGCGGTTAAGAAACGTGAAGACGTTCACCGCATGGCTGACGCAAACAAAGCGTTCGCACATTACCGTTGGTAATACCTTTCAGTGCCGCGATATCCTTCGCGGCGCTACTCTAGTTCCTATGCGCAAGCCTAGGAACTATTGCTATATCTAGGGGTAAGGAAAATTGCCTAGAGCAGTCCTAAAATCACTTAGAGATAGCAATAGTCCCTAATTCAAGAGGATTCAATCGTGGCTCGTAAAACACCTATTGAGCGCTACCGCAATATTGGTATCGTCGCTCACGTAGACGCAGGTAAAACAACCACAAGTGAACGTATTCTGTTCTACACTGGTCTTTCTCATAAAATCGGTGAAGTTCACGATGGCGCTGCTACCATGGACTGGATGGAGCAGGAGCAAGAGCGTGGTATCACAATCACCTCAGCTGCAACTACAACTTTCTGGCGTGGTATGGAAGCGCAATTCCAAGACCACCGCATCAACATCATCGATACTCCTGGACACGTTGATTTCACGATCGAAGTAGAGCGCTCACTGCGCGTACTTGATGGTGCTGTTGTTGTGTTCTGTGGCTCATCAGGTGTTGAACCTCAATCTGAGACTGTATGGCGTCAAGCAGACAAATACCAAGTTCCTCGCATGGTATTTGTAAACAAGATGGACCGTGCTGGTGCAGATTTCCTTCGTGTTGTTGATCAAATTAAAAATCGTCTTGGTGCGAACCCGGTTCCAATCCAGCTAAACGTTGGTGCAGAAGATGACTTCAAGGGTGTTATCGACCTGATCAAGATGAAAATGATCAACTGGAACGAGGCCGATCAAGGCACGACGTTCACTTACGAAGATATCCCTGCAGACATGCTAGAAGTAGCAGAAGAGTGGCGCAACAATCTTGTTGAGTCAGCTGCAGAAGCGACTGAAGAGTTGATGGATAAGTACCTTGAAGAAGGTGAACTGACTGAAGCTGAAATCAAACAAGCTCTACGTACTCGCACACTAAACAACGAAATCGTTCTTGCCACATGTGGTAGTGCGTTCAAAAACAAAGGTGTTCAAGCAGTACTGGATGCAGTTGTAGAGTACTTGCCTTCACCAGTTGATGTACCCGCTATCAAAGGTGTTGACGACAACGACAATGAAGTTGAGCGTCATGCTGATGATAACGAACCATTTGCGGCTCTGGCATTTAAGATCGCAACAGACCCGTTTGTAGGTACGTTGACCTTTATGCGTGTTTACTCTGGCGTCGTAAACTCTGGTGATGCAGTTTACAACTCAGTTAAGCAGAAGAAAGAGCGTTTTGGTCGTATTGTACAGATGCACTCAAACAAGCGTGATGAAATTAAAGAAGTTCGCGCGGGTGATATTGCAGCAGCAATCGGCTTAAAAGACGTAACAACGGGTGATACGCTTTGTGATGCTAACCACAAGGTTATTCTTGAGCGTATGGAATTCCCTGATCCGGTTATTCAGATCGCAGTGGAGCCTCGCTCTGTTGCTGATCAAGAAAAAATGGGTATTGCACTAGGTAAACTAGCGGCAGAAGACCCATCTTTCCGCGTCGAAACCGACGACGAAACAGGTCAGACTCTGATCTCTGGTATGGGTGAGCTACACCTAGATATCATCGTTGATCGTATGAAGCGTGAATTCAGCGTTGACTGTAACGTAGGTAAACCACAGGTTGCGTACCGTGAAACTATCCGTGGCAACGCGGAAGTGGAAGGTAAATTTGTACGTCAATCTGGTGGTCGTGGTCAGTACGGTCACGTATGGATCAAACTGGAGCCATCTGAACCTGGCGAAGGTTTTGTCTTTGTTGACGAAATTGTGGGTGGTGTGGTTCCTAAGGAATACATCAACTCGGTATCGAAAGGTATCGAAGAGCAAATGAACAGTGGTGTTCTAGCGGGTTACCCGGTTCTAGATATCAAAGCAACGCTGTTTGATGGTTCTTACCACGATGTTGACTCTAACGAGATGGCGTTTAAAATCGCTGGCTCGATGGCATTCAAGAAAGGTGCACTAGAAGCGCAACCTGTACTTCTTGAGCCTATGATGAATGTTGAAGTAACAACACCTGAAGATTGGATGGGTGATGTTGTTGGTGACCTTAACCGTCGCCGCGGCATGATCGAAGGTATGGATGAAGGTGTGGCCGGTATTAAGATCGTCCGTGCTCAAGTACCTCTATCTGAGATGTTTGGTTACGCAACAGACTTACGTTCTGCAACTCAAGGCCGTGCGTCTTACTCTATGGAGTTTAACGAGTACGCTGAAGTACCGAAAAACTTCGCAGAGAAAATCATTGCAGACCGAGGTTACTAAACAAATCGTCTTGATCGAGAAAAAAGTCGAGCTTTTTTTAAAGATCAATACGTCCAAATATTGCGCTGACCGACGTTGGCGCATAAAATAGCAAATTCTGGCGCGTCGTGATCAATAACGTTCGCGGCGAATCATAACTAGGAAGGAACACGATCGTGTCTAAAGAAAAATTTGAACGTACTAAACCGCACGTTAACGTTGGTACTATCGGCCACGTTGACCACGGTAAAACAACTCTAACTGCTGCAATCTGTACTACTCTTTCAAAAGTG
>NZ_AEVT01000043.1 GCF_000189275.1 Vibrio sinaloensis DSM 21326
TAACGCGCGCATTAAGGTGTGAGAGCCGCAACTGCAAAACTTACTTTTAACTAGGTTTGCAAAATCTACTCAAAGATAACTACTGGACTCACGCAGGCTCGAATCACTCTTGAATGCCTTGTTATGTCACGACCAATGACACGCAAATTTAAGTAAAATATGCTTTTAATACAATGAACTAGGAGTAAATCGACAAGAAATCGAAGCCGAAGTATTTGTTATCGCACTACCTTGAGTAGCGCTGTCGCGATCTCTTTAATTGCGCGCCATATTAAGGATCGCGAAAGCGCCTCAAGGTTAGCATGGAAATAACCAATATTCGCCCTTTTTGTCGTCTTTCACCCAGGCCCTTAGATTAGAATCATACTTGACCATCATCACTGTACTTTCAACCTGTGATGACCGTCGTGTCATAACGCCCAATTAAGGTGTG
>NZ_AEVT01000042.1 GCF_000189275.1 Vibrio sinaloensis DSM 21326
CGACCGGAAGAAAAACTATCTCATGTCTCTTTCTTGCTCTCTTTAGCCACCCATTTTTTGGAGTCAGCAACTCAGCATTAATGACTCAATTTCTTGAATCAATCAGGCCGTAAAACATGCAAATATTCGCGGGTGCCTCATTGGTTTTCAGCGCTGGTTTGTGGCGAGTTCCAATGTCTCAAAGTGTGGAAATAGCAAGTCTATCGATGCTTTGTATTTGTTAAACATTCGGCGCTGCTAGGTTAGTTGGTTTAAGAGCAAAATTGTTGCTGATAGGCCGCATTTCGTGGTTGTTGAAATCTCGGCTGTAACACAGTGACTCTGCTGTTTCTTGAATCACAAAAAGTATCTGGTTTGTTTGTGGTTTTTCGTGCTTAAGGTAGTCTGCATTGGGCCAAGTTAGCTTATGCGTGCAAATTCGCATAACAAGGCGTTTAAGGCAGATTCCCAACGCTTGGCGTTTTGCATTTCAAGTTGGGTTTGGTGTTAACGGTGTAAAGGTTTAGGTTAGGTGGCT
>NZ_AEVT01000041.1 GCF_000189275.1 Vibrio sinaloensis DSM 21326
ATGGGTGACACCACGGCAACGCCAGCACCAACGGTTGTGATCACTGAAGACGCCGATAACGACGGCACGATTTCCAACACTGAAATCAGCGGCCAAGGTTGATGTGCTAGTGACCGTGCCAGCCCAAGCGGAAGTGGGCGATACGCTGAAAGTATCGGGTCAGCCAGATCGCATCCTTGATCAAAATGACATCGACAACGGTGTCACTTACCAATACGACCGTCCAGCGGATGGCGACAGCA
>NZ_AEVT01000040.1 GCF_000189275.1 Vibrio sinaloensis DSM 21326
TCTTCTTTTAGAAATGAATCTCAAGATGGGGCTATAGCTCAGCTGGGAGAGCGCCTGCCTTGCACGCAGGAGGTCAGCAGTTCGATCCTGCTTAGCTCCACCATTCTTGACGTCTTCCACAAGACGTAAATCTTATGTGGGCGATTAGCTCAGTTGGGAGAGCACCTGCCTTACAAGCAGGGGGTCACTGGTTCGAGCCCGGTATCGCCCACCATCTTTAAGTGTTCTTTCATAAGAATCTTTAAACATGGTTTTCATAAGAAAATCT
>NZ_AEVT01000039.1 GCF_000189275.1 Vibrio sinaloensis DSM 21326
TCTATTCCTAATTGCTTTCTAAAAAAGCATTTAGGAATGGTGGCTACGACGGGATTCGAACCTGTGACCCCATCATTATGAGTGATGTGCTCTAACCAGCTGAGCTACGTAGCCAAACCATATTTTGGTTCCTTGCAATCCTAAGTCGTCTTGCCGGGAACGGGGCGCATTATGCGGAGTTGAGTCAAAACCGTCAATAGTTTTTTTGAATAAATCGAGATATATGGACTGTTCGATTTCTTTTTAAACAAAGAGGCGTGTTAATCATCGAAAACTGATAACAAAATGACAGCAGAATGAATACTTAACTTGTTTTGTCGTTACGGCCATTAAAAAAGCCAGCGTTTAGGCTGGCTTTAAAACTCAATGACTTGAGCGAATCTTAAACATTGAAGCGGAAGTGGATCACATCACCATCTTTAACGATGTACTCTTTACCTTCAAGACGCCATTTACCAGCGTCTTTCGCACCGCTTTCTCCGTTGAACTCGATGAAGTCGTCATAACCAACGACTTCTGCACGGATAAAACCTTTCTCAAAGTCTGTGTGGATCTTACCAGCGGCTTGTGGCGCTGTGGCACCTACAGGGATTGTCCATGCACGTACTTCTTTAACACCTGCTGTAAAGTAAGTCTGGAGAGTCAGGAGTTCGTACCCAGAGCGGATCACTCGGTTAAGACCAGGTTCTTCGATCCCCATGTCTGCTAAGAACTCTTCACGATCTTCATCTTCTAGTTCAGAAAGTTCAGATTCAATCGCCGCACATACCGCTACAACTACGTTGTTTTCTTTTTCGGCGTATTCGCGAACAGCATCAAGATACGGGTTGTCTTCGAATCCATCTTCATTAACGTTAGCGATGTACATGGTTGGTTTAAGCGTTAGGAAGTTCAAGTAGCCAATAGCTGCTAGTTCTTCTTTCGCCAATTCCACGGTGCGCGCCATACCACCTTCAGTCAGTACTGGTAGTAGTTTTTCAAGAACAGTTAGTTCAAATTTTGCGTCTTTATCGCCGCCCTTTGCCTTTTTCGCGTTACGTTGAATCGCACGCTCACAAGAGTCTAGGTCAGCCATTGCCAATTCAAGGTTGATAACTTCAATATCTTCAATCGGAGATACTTTACCAGCAACGTGAACGATGTTTTCATTCTCAAAACAACGTACAACATGACCGATTGCGTCTGTTTCGCGAATGTTGGCTAGGAATTTGTTACCTAGGCCTTCACCACGAGATGCACCAGCAACCAGACCTGCAATGTCAACGAATTCCATGGTCGTTGGCAGAATCTTCTGTGGGTTAACGATTTTCGCTAGTGCGTCTAGGCGAAGATCTGGCACTGGTACTACACCAGTATTTGGTTCAATAGTACAAAACGGGAAGTTTGCTGCTTCGATGCCCGCTTTAGTTAGAGCGTTGAACAGAGTTGATTTACCTACGTTAGGTAGACCAACGATGCCACATTTGAAACCCATGATAATAACCTTATTCAGCTTTGAACGTGTGTAGACGATTTTGTGCTTTTGACAGTCCATCCTTAATTAGGATATCTAAGCAGCGAACAGATTCATCTGCTGCCGCGTCAAGAAGCTCCTGTTCTTTTGCAGGTGCTTTACCAAGCACGAAACCTGCTACTTTATCTTTGTGTCCCGGATGACCGATGCCAATCCGTAAACGATAAAAATCTTTGCAGTTACCAAGTTTACTTATGGTATCGCGAAGGCCATTGTGCCCACCATGACCACCACCTTTCTTGAATTTAGCAACACCTGGAGGCAAATCCAACTCATCATGAGCAACCATGATTTCTTCTGGTTTTATTTGATAGAACTTCGCGAGTGCAGCGATGGATTTACCAGATAAATTCATGAACGTTGTAGGAATGAGTAGGCGTAAATCCTGACCGTTCATCATTATGCGCCCCGTTAACCCAAAAAACTTTGCTTCGTTTTTTAGTGTAATGTTGTGTACGCGCGCCAGTTCTTCTACTACCCATGCGCCCGCATTATGACGAGTTCTTGCATATTCAGGCCCTGGATTCGCCAGGCCGACGAGAAGTTTGATCTGTTGACTCAAGGTAAGGATCTCTCTTGGAAACTTAAAAAGCGCCGTATGATAGCACAGAAGTCTCTCGTCAAGCGAGGGGGACGATTTGATGCCCTGTTGAAACAAAAAACACCCCAACGTGGGGTGTTTTTAAAATTTTTATACTAATTGGGAAATTAGTTGAACATTGCAGAGATAGACTCTTCGTTGCTGATACGACGAATCGCTTCAGCCAACATGCGAGAAAGGCTTAGTGTTGTCACTTTACCTGTCGCTTCCATCTCTTTAGACATAGTGATTGAGTCTGTCACGATCACTTGGTCTAGTACTGAGCTGCCAATGTTCTGAGCGGCGTTGCCTGAGAATACCGCGTGAGTTGCGTAAGCGAAAACACGCTTAGCGCCACGCTCTTTTAGGGCTTCTGCTGCTTTACATAGCGTACCACCAGTATCGATCATGTCATCAACGATGACACAGTCACGGCCTTCAACATCACCAATCAGGTTCATTACTTCAGAAACGTTTGCACGTGGACGACGCTTATCAACAATCGCGATATCGATATCACCCAACGCTTTCGCTGTAGCACGCGCACGTACAACACCGCCTAGGTCAGGAGAGACAACAACAGGGTTCTCAAGACCGCGAGTTGCCATGTCATCAAGGAGTACAGGAGTACCGAAGATATTGTCTACAGGTACATCGAAGAAGCCTTGGATTTGCTCTGCGTGAAGGTCGATAGTAAGAACGCGGTCAACGCCAACGTTAGAAAGGAAGTCTGCAACAACTTTAGCAGTGATTGGCACACGAGCAGAGCGTACACGACGGTCTTGGCGAGCGTAGCCAAAGTAAGGGATAACTGCTGTAATACGGCCCGCTGAAGCGCGGCGCATTGCGTCAATCATCACTACCAGTTCCATTAGGTTGTCGTTAGTTGGTGCACAGGTAGATTGAATGATGAAAACATCACTACCACGAACGTTTTCGTTGATTTGTACAGCGACTTCGCCATCAGAAAAACGAGAAACAGTTGCATCACCAAGAGAGATGTATAGACGATCAGCAATACGTTGGGCTAGTTCAGGTGTAGCGTTACCAGCAAATAGCTTCATATCAGGCACGGTGGAAACCTCAGGGTTGCGTCCAGTTTTAGATAGATTGTGTGTGGGCTAAGCGATACTTAGCCAAAGTCTCGTATAAAGGTGATATATTTCGCCCTTGCGCGATAAACGCGGAGACAGTGTCAGGGAGTTTTCGGAGGACGTCTTCGGCTTCTTGTTTGCTGGAAAATACAGCAAAAACGCACGATCCAGTCCCCGTCAATCTAGACGGCGCATATTGTAGCAGCCAAGAAAGTTGCTTATCAACCTCTGGGTACAGCATTCGAACAATTTTTTCGCAATCGTTTCCGTATTCACTGTCAAGAAGCGTTGCCAGTGAACGTTTCGGGGTATTTCTGGTCAATTTGGGGTGGGTAAATATGTCTACCGTTGCAATGCTCACATCCGGCCTAACAACCAAATACCATTTTTCATCCGGTGAGGCTTGGACTAACTTTTCGCCCACACCTTCTGCAAAAGCGGCAAATCCGCGAGCGAAGACGGGAACATCCGCGCCAAGTTGTAAGCCGATGTCTGCTAGTTGGTTATCTTCAAGGTCAGTTTGCCAAAGGTGATTGAGGGCAACTAAGGTTGTCGCCGCATTGGATGACCCGCCACCTATACCGCCGCCCATGGGTAAGACTTTTTTCAGTTTGATATGCGCGCCAAAGCGACAGCCTGTTCGCTCTTGTAACGCTCGTGCCGCCTTCCAAATCAGGTTGTCTTGTAGAGGAACACCTGGAATCTCTGGGCTAAGTGTTATTTCACCCGTTGAGTTAGCGGTAATGGATAACTCATCACCATGATCGAGGAATTGAAAAAGAGTCTGTAACTCGTGGTAACCGTTATCCCTGCGACCTGTTATGTACAGAAATAAGTTGAGTTTTGCTGGAGAAGGCCAGTGAGTTGTTTCGGCGATCATTTCTTTAAATCCCACTTAGAAATCACAATATTGATTGAAGTGTCTTGCTGCTTGAGCTTTAGTTTCTGAGGTAAAGGAAGCGCGACGCCATCGACCAGGACATCTTTGTAGTTCAAATAATCAAGCTGCCACGTTTGACCGTTGATCTCTTTACGTAGCGTCGCAAGTGTATTGGTCTCGTTAAGTAGGTAACCATCGGCAGAAGTTGGTCTACCCAGCAACCAATCATGGAGTTGCTCTACTGGAATGGTTAAGCCGGTTAACTGATAGATTAACGATTCTGCGTTGGTCGAGGTGTAAGTTTTGTCGTCATAGGTATCGACAACGGCGCCTGTTGGGGTGATTTTTAAATTTAATGCAGTTTGACCTAAAAACGTGGTCAGTCGAAGTTGACTGCTTTGCGGAGCATGTTGCCAGCGGAAATTCAGAGATTGTCTTTGCTCTGGAGAAATATAACCAAGTTTTCCTGAGGATTGATACTGAGAGATTGAAGCCAGCCGTTGCTGATGAGTTTGCCATTCAACGTTAGTCTGGCTAGATTCGATGCTTGCACAACCGGAAAGAAGAAGAGCGGCTAGCAAAGAAATCCAGAAAGGGCGAAGTTTCGTCGTCATTGCGGTTTATTTGTCCAATTTAAGCCTTGCGTTGGGCCTCACTATATCACTGAAATCACGAACTAATGAAAACATATCCCTAATACCCTTTAATTAAATTGGGGCATCAAGTAAAATTCCGTCCTTATTTGTCCAAATCTGATTCAGAGAACTCGCGATACATGTCTTTGCTTGCTATAGGTATCAATCATAATACGGCCTCGGTTGAACTGCGTGAAAAAGTTGCCTTTGGACCGGAGAAGTTACCTGAAGCGCTCAAGCAGCTCAGTGAAAATCCTGTAGTGAACGGTAGCGTTATCGTGTCGACGTGTAACCGCACGGAGATCTATTGTGATGTCAAAGGCGCCAGTAAAAGCAAAATCATCGACTGGTTGTCTCAATTTCATGAAGTTAGCCCTGAAGCTCTGAAACCGAGTATCTACACACATGAAGAGCAAGCCGCGATTCGACACCTTATGCGCGTATCTTGTGGCTTGGACTCGTTAGTGCTCGGTGAGCCGCAAATCCTTGGCCAGGTCAAACAAGCTTATTCAGATGCTCGCGAGGGGAAAGCGGTTGATGCTGCGATGGAGAAGCTGTTTCAAAAGACCTTCTCTGTGGCGAAGCGTGTCCGCACTGAAACCGACATCGGTGGCAACGCGGTTTCGGTGGCTTATGCAGCCTGCACCTTGGCTAAACATATCTTCGAATCTTTACAAGATTCCACGGTATTGCTGGTAGGGGCAGGAGAAACTATTGAGCTGGTCGCGAAGCACTTATCGGCTAATGGTTGTAACAAGATGATTGTGGCCAACCGGACGAAAGAACGTGCATTGCCTTTAGCTGAAGAGTTTGGCGCACAAATTATTGGTCTACCTGAGATCCCTGACTATCTTGCGCAAGCTGATATCGTTATCAGTTCGACAGCAAGCCCGCTGCCTATTATTGGTAAAGGCATGGTCGAAACGGCATTAAAAGCACGTCGTTTTCAACCTATGCTGTTGGTGGATATTGCGGTTCCTCGCGATATCGAGTCGCAAGTCGGCGAACTGAATGACGCATACTTATACACGGTGGATGATTTGCAGTCGATCGTCGACAACAATATTGAACAGCGGAAAATTGAAGCGATTCAAGCGGAAGCGATAGTCAGTGAAGAAAGTGCCGCCTTTATGTCGTGGTTGCGCTCTCTGCAAGCGGTCGACAGCATTCGAGACTATCGACGTAGCGCGAATGATATTCGCACTGAACTATTGAACAAAAGTATCCAATCTCTTGCCGCTGGTGCCGACCCTGAGAAAGTCCTATTAGAGTTGAGCAATAAGTTAACCAATAAGTTAATACATGCACCAACTCGAGCATTGCAAAGTGCAGCAGAACAAGGCGAGCCCGCTAAGCTTGCTATCATTAGACAAAGTTTAGGTCTTGAAGACTCTTAATTTTTCAAGACTTTTAATTACGAACCTGAGTTATAAGAAACTATGAAAGCCTCGATTCTAACTAAGCTAGAAACACTGGTTGAGCGTTATGAAGAAGTTCAACACCTGCTTGGCGATCCGGATGTGATCGGTGACCAAGACAAATTCCGTGCCTTATCAAAAGAGTACTCTCAGCTAGAGGAAGTGACTAAGTGTTTCCAAGCTTACCAACAAGCTCAAGAAGATCTTGTTGCTGCTGAAGAGATGGCGAATGAAGACGACGAAGAAATGCGTGAAATGGCTCAGGAAGAAATTAAAGAAGCCAAAGACGCCATTGAACGTTTGAGCGACGAGCTACAAATTTTACTCCTGCCTAAAGATCCTAACGATGACCGCAACTGTTTCCTCGAAATCCGCGCCGGTGCGGGTGGTGATGAGGCAGGTATCTTCGCTGGTGACCTGTTCCGTATGTACAGCAAGTTTGCGGAAAAGAAAGGTTGGCGTGTTGAAGTGATGTCTTCAAACGAAGCGGAACACGGCGGTTATAAAGAAATGATCGCGAAAGTCTCAGGTGATGGTGCTTATGGTGTGCTTAAATTTGAGTCAGGTGGTCACCGTGTTCAACGTGTCCCTGCAACTGAATCACAAGGTCGTGTCCATACTTCTGCGTGTACTGTTGCCGTGATGGCGGAGATCCCAGAAGCTGAGATTCCAGAAATCAAAGCGGCTGATTTAAAAATTGATACTTTCCGTGCTTCAGGCGCTGGTGGTCAGCACGTTAACACCACGGATTCAGCAATTCGTATTACTCACTTACCAACAGGTACTGTTGTTGAGTGTCAAGACGAGCGTTCTCAACATAAGAACAAAGCTAAAGCAATGGCGGTTCTGGCAGCTCGAATCATCCAAGCAGAAGAAGCGAAGCGTGCTGCCGAAGAGTCAGACACTCGTCGTAACCTGCTAGGTTCAGGTGATCGTAGTGACCGTATTCGTACTTACAACTACCCACAAGGTCGTGTGTCGGATCACCGCATCAACTTAACACTTTACCGCTTAAATGAAGTGATGGAAGGGGATGTGTCTAGCTTGATCGATCCGGTGATTCAAGAGCACCAAGCCGACCAACTTGCCGCGTTAGCAGAGAACCACTAAACGATGGCGGCTGAGAAAAGTGTCGATAGCACACTCAAGAAAGCCGTAAAGCAACTTCAAGAGAGCGGCAGTGACTCGCCCTCTCTTGATGCCGCGGTACTGCTTTGCCATTCACTCGGCAAACCAAGATCATTTCTTCTGACTTGGCCTGATAAAGAACTTACCACAGAGCAAATTGAGCGTTTTGAACAATTACTTTCTCGTCGCATCAAGGGTGAGCCGGTTGCTTACATTATTGGTGAACGTGAGTTTTGGTCTCTACCGCTGAGTGTTGCTCCATCTACACTTATCCCTCGACCTGATACGGAAAGATTAGTTGAGGTGGCTTTAGATAAAGCTAATTTAAATCAAGGGGATATCCTTGATTTGGGAACCGGAACAGGGGCAATAGCATTGGCATTGGCTTCTGAGTTACCGGAGCGAAAGGTGTGGGGAATCGACTTAAAAATCGATGCTCAGCAATTGGCCAGTTCTAATGCTGACAAACTTGGTATAACCAATTGTGAGTTTCGCGCAGGGAGTTGGTTTGATCCCGTCGATGCTGGTACGCAGTTTGCTTTAATTGTGTCGAACCCGCCTTATATAGAAGAAAACGATCCGCACCTCACACAGGGTGATGTGCGTTTTGAACCGTTAAGCGCTTTGGTCGCTGAAGACAACGGTTTGGCAGACATTAAACACATCTCTGAGCATGCTAGACGTTATTTGCTGGCTGGAGGGTGGTTGATGTTCGAACATGGGTATGATCAAGGTAAAGCCGTCCGAGACATACTGACTTCGCTTGGTTACTACCAAGTTGAAACTTACAAAGATTACGGCAATAACGATCGAGTAACGATCGGCCAGTGGTCGCAAGAGCAATAAAGAGAATAAAAATGTACGAAGGATTAAAGCATTTCCACCTCCTCACCATCGCACTGAGTGCAACGCTACTCTCTGTGCGTTATGCCCTGATGATGGCGAACTCTAAATTATTGGAAAAGAAGTTTTTTAAAGTTTTCCCTCATATCAATGACACCTTTCTACTGATTTCCGGTATTTACCTGATTGTGATCACTGGGTTCATTCCATTCACTGCGGCAGCACCTTGGTTAACGGAAAAAATCACTTGTGTGCTTGCCTACATTGCACTCGGCTTTTTTGCCCTTAAGCTAGGTAAAAATAAGTTACTACGTACTTTTTCGTTTTTTGGTGCATTAGGCTGGTTAGCGATGGCAGGTAAAATAGCCATCACGAAAACACCGATTCTATTTGGTTAACAATAAATAGGTAACCTTGAATGCTAGAGTTGTTTGATGAAGACTTTGATGCAATGGAACTGGTTGAGGGAGCACTGGCACTGAATAAAGCCGTTGATCCGGAAACTGAAGTCCATTGGGCTGAAATTGAACTCCATCGATTACTAAAAGAAGCTGAACTGAGCCTAGTTCATGAAGTGAATGAGAAGCAGCGCTTTGAAGCGCTTTTGAGGCTTTTCTACCATGAGTGGGGCTTTAAAGGTGACCAAGATGCTTATTTTGACTCGGCAAATGGCTTTATCGATAAAGTTCTGCAAAGAAGAAAAGGCATCCCCGTTAGCTTAGGGGCTTTGTTGCTCTACTTTGGGCGAAAACTGGGTTTTCCGGTTAAAGGCATTACTTTTCCAAGCCAGTTTTTGATCAAGGTGGATTGGTATGATGATGTGGCTCAGTACATCAATCCATTTAATGGTGAGTATGTATCTGAACATACTTTAGGTGCTTGGTTAATCGGTCATAGCGGCCCTCTGGCTAAACTGAAGACCAGCCATCTACAAGAAACCGATAACCCTACCGTTATTGGTCGTTGGCTGGCGCTGCTAAAAAGCGCCCTTTTACGAGAGCAACGCTATACTTTAGCGCTAAGGTGTACCGATCTCGCACTCACTTTTGTCCCTGATGATCCCTATGAAATTCGCGATCGAGGCTTTATCTATCAACAGCTTGATTGTCATCAGATAGCACTCAGTGACTACCAGTACTTTATCGACCAGTGTCCAGACGACCCTGCTTCGGAATTATTGAAAAATCAAGTAAACGCCATGAGTTCAACTCAGGTTGTTTTACACTAAGCCCGCTTTCAGTGAGCGGCGAAACCGATTAAGAGAGAAGAAAATGGAACAGAAAATTGTCCACGTTGGTGATATTCCAGTGGCTAACGACAAACCTTTTACGTTGTTCGCTGGTATGAATGTCCTCGAATCTCGCGATCTTGCTATGCAGATCTGTGAGCACTACGTAAAAGTCACTGAAAAGCTGGGTATCCCATACGTATTCAAGGCTTCTTTCGACAAAGCAAACCGCAGCTCTGTTCATTCATACCGTGGTCCTGGTTTGGAAGAAGGCATGAAAATCTTCCAAGAGCTTAAAGATACATTTGGTGTGAAAATCATTACTGACGTTCACACTGAAGAGCAAGCACAGCCAGTAGCGGATGTGGTTGACGTGATTCAGCTTCCTGCTTTCCTAGCGCGCCAAACTGACCTTGTTGAAGCGATGGCGAAAACAGGTGCCGTAATCAACGTTAAAAAACCTCAGTTTATGAGCCCAGGTCAGGTGGGTAACATCGTTGATAAATTCGCAGAATGTGGCAACGAAAACATCATTTTATGTGAGCGTGGTTCGTGCCATGGTTACGATAACCTAGTTGTAGATATGCTTGGTTTTGGTGTAATGAAGAAGGCGTCAAATGGTAGCCCAATCATTTTCGATGTAACGCACTCACTTCAAATGCGTGACCCTTCAGGTGCGGCATCAGGTGGTCGTCGTGAGCAAACGGTTGAACTTGCTAAAGCTGGTTTAGCGACGGGTATTGCGGGTCTGTTTATTGAAGCACACCCAAATCCAGATCAAGCACGCTGCGATGGGCCATCGGCTCTTCCGCTGGATAAGCTCGAGCCATTCTTAGCGCAAATGAAAGCGTTGGATGAGTTAATTAAAGGTTTTGAGCACATCGATATTAAATAATTGCGTGTTATTTAATTTATATAAGCCAGCTATTAAGCTGGCTTTTTTTTGAATTAAATTTGAACTGAATAAATAACAACCAAGCAATGTTAATTCAATCAAATAATAAGATTGCTGAAAATATAATGTTATAACATAACAAAACTTGATCGCTAAAAGTTGCTAAATGTCAGGAAGTTTGCGGTTTGTGTTGATTAAATAACCCAAGTCACATTTATACTTAAAATCACCATTTTCTATATAAACGTTTGCCTGTGATCTTTTATTTGAGGCGATGCAATTCCTCTCATTTATTACATGATTAAGGATTGTTAAGAGTGATCTAGCTATCATAAATATGAAATTCAAGTGTTACTTTAATTACCTTAATTTAAACTAGTTCAAGTTTTGCTGCTCTTTGGGCGTTAGCCCGACGAGTCTATTCAAGTGAGCAGCAAGAAAAAGCAGTGGAAATCCCCAAAAAGTTCAAAAGGTATGACAATGAAGCAAGGCCTGATCGTAAAAAGCGCAATTAGCGCAGCAATCCTGGCAACTCTAGCTGGTTGTGCAACAGCACCTCAGCAGGAGTGGGAAGCAGACAAAACCTACAAGCTGACAGTTCTTCACACTAACGACCACCACGGTCGCTTCTGGCAGAACAAATACGGCGAGTACGGCATGGCAGCTCGTAAGACGCTAATTGACCAACTACGTGCGGAAATCGCAGCAGAAGGTGGCAGCTCGCTACTACTCTCTGGTGGTGATATCAACACAGGTGTACCAGAGTCAGATCTACAAGACGCTGAGCCAGATTTCAAAGGTATGAGCAAAATCGGTTACGATGCAATGGCACTGGGTAACCACGAGTTCGACAACCCTCTAGAAGTTCTATTTAAACAGAAAGAGTGGGCTAACTTCCCAATGCTATCTGCAAACATCTACGACAAAGAGACTGGCGAGCGTATGTTCCAGGCTTACGAGATGTTTAATAAGCAAGGTATCAAGATTGCTGTAATCGGTCTAACAACTGAAGATACCGCTAAGATCGGTAACCCAGAATTCATTGGCGGTATCGACTTCCGTGATCCTAAAGAAGAAGCGAAAAAACTGATCGCTGAACTAGAGAAAACTGAAAAGCCAGACCTAATCTTTGCTGTGACTCACATGGGTCACTATGAAGATGGTAAGCGTGGTGTGAATGCGCCGGGTGATGTAGCACTTGCTCGTTACCTAGACGAAGGTTCTCTAGATATGATCGTGGGTGGTCACTCTCAAGAGCCTGTATGTATGGAAGCGCCAAACGTTGTTAAGAAGAACTTCAAGCCTTCTGACGAATGTAAGCCAGACATGCAAAACGGTACATACATTGTTCAGGCTCACGAGTGGGGTAAATACGTAGGTCGTGCTGATTACGAATTCCGTAACGGTGAACTAGAAATGGTGAGCTACGATCTGATCCCAGTTAACTTGAAGAAGAAAGTTAAGATCGACGGTAAGAAACAACGTGTACTTATTGAAGACGAGATCAAGCAAGACGAAGCGCTACTTGAATTCCTACGTCCTTACCAAGAGCAAGGCCAAGCTCAGCTAGACATCAAGATTGCCGAAACTAACGGTAAACTTGAAGGTGACCGTAACGTGGTTCGTTTCCAACAAACAAACCTAGGTCGTCTAATCGCAACTGCTCACATGGAGCGTGCAAAAGCTGACTTCGCAGTAATGAACTCAGGTGGTGTTCGTGACTCTATCGCTGCTGGCGAAGTAACGTACAAAGACGTACTAACGGTACAGCCATTCGGTAACATCCTGACTTACACAGATATGTCTGGTAAAGAAGTTCTAGATTACCTAAACGTTGTGGCAACTAAACCTGTAGATTCTGGTGCTTACGCGCAGTTCGCTGGTATCTCTATGACGGTTGCTAATGGTGAAGTCTCTAATGTATTCATCGGTGGTAAACAGCTTCGTCTAGACGAAACTTACCGCTTCACAGTGCCAAGCTTTAACGCATCAGGCGGTGACGGCTACCCTAAACTAACTGGCCACCCAGGCTTTGTTAACACTGGTTTCGTTGATGCAGAAGTACTAAAAGAGTACCTAGAGTCAAACAGCCCAATTGATGTAAACAAATACGCACCTTCTGGTGAGATGGTTTACAAGTAAGTTGACTGCAACTTATAAATCTCTTTAAGCTTAAGCGCCGCTCAGTAGAGTGGCGCTTTTTGTTTGTATTACCTTTACTTGTGAAAATCGGGAGGGAGCAATGACGCCTGCAATCAATCTCGCCAAAAAGAAAAAAGTGGCGCATACCATTCATCAGTACCAGCATGACCCTCGTGCTGAAAGTTATGGATTGGAAGCAGCGGAAGTGCTCGGTCAGGATCCATCTACTGTTTTTAAAACTCTGCTGTTTTGTCTCAACGGCGACGCTAAGAATCTTGCTGTTGCCGTTATACCGGTAGAACACAAACTCAACCTTAAGCAGGCGGCAAAAGCGGCAAAAGCGAAAAAAGCTGAAATGGCGAACCCAGATATTGCGCAAAAGACCACGGGTTATGTGGTGGGTGGGATCAGCCCGCTTGGGCAAAAAAAGGCGCTACCGACCTTTATTCATCACAGTGCACTAACGTTGGAAACTATCTGTGTCAGTGCAGGCAAACGTGGATTGGAGATTGAACTTGCCCCTCACGATCTGGCTGCGCTCACTCGAGGTCAGTTTGTCGAACTTTGCATTGAGTAATAAAAAAGGGTTGGTGCTTGCGTACCAACCCTTTGAATCAATTCAATGCCGTAAGATTACTTAGCTTCTTCTTCCATTTGCGCGTTATCCACCACATGGTTTTCACCTAAGTCTTGTGGTAGGACAAGGTTGAGAAGAATCGCAACGATACCACATAGGCTGACACCTTGTAGGCTAAACTCACCAATACCAAATGCCATGCCACCAATACCAAATACAAGGGTAATTGCTACGATAACTAGGTTACGAGACTTGTGTAGGTCAACATTGTTTTTAATTAGGGTGTTCAAGCCAACGGTTGCAATGGAACCGAATAGAAGGATCATGATGCCGCCCATGACTGGCATTGGGATGGTTTGTAATGCTGCACCAAGTTTACCCACTAAAGCCAAGATGATTG
Source organism: Vibrio sinaloensis DSM 21326 (assembly GCF_000189275.1). Lineage (GTDB taxonomy): Bacteria > Pseudomonadota > Gammaproteobacteria > Enterobacterales > Vibrionaceae > Vibrio > Vibrio sinaloensis. Next base: position 13,334 of record NZ_AEVT01000039.1, read on the forward strand.
CGGTAACCGCTGCCCACGTCATGATGACCGGGTTAAATGCTTTGGTTAACATCACCGCGCCAGTCACTTCAGAGTAAGTAGTATTTGGCGGTGCACCGACCATGGACGCGGCAATTGTTGCCACTCCGTCACCTGCAATCGTGCGGTGAAGACCTGGCTTTTTAATGTAATTTTTCCCCGTTACGTTGGAGATAGCCAACATGTCACCGACGTGCTCTACCGCAGGAGCAATGGCAACTGGAATCATAAACAGAATGGCATTGATGTTGAACTCTGGCATGGTGAAGTTAGGTAGTGCAAACCATGCGGCTTGTTGAACCGGAGTGAAGTCTACAATGCCATACCCTAGGCTTAAGCAATAGCCAACGACAATGCCACCTAAAATTGGAGTCAGTTTTAGGAAACCTTTCGCAAATACACTTAGCACGATAGTTGTCATCAGTGACGCAACTGAAATGACCATTGATGCATCGGCATCAATCACCTGCGCGCCATCAACCTTACCCAGTGCCATATTCACGGCGACGGGAGCCAGACCTAGACCGATCACCATGATCACAGGACCAACAACGACGGGTGGCAGTAACTTGTGAATGATCTCTACACCACGAACTTTGATTAGACCACCCATGGCTACGTACACACAACCTGCAGCCATTAAACCGCCCATTGTTGCAGGGATACCCCAGGTTTGTACGCCATAAAGGATTGGTGCAATGAAAGCAAAAGAAGAAGCGAGAAAAATGGGAACAGAGCGGCGAGTAATAAGTTGGAAAAGAAGGGTACCGATACCAGCGCCGAAGAGAGCAACGCTAGGGTCTAGGCCAGTCAGCAGTGGCACTAGAACGAGGGCACCAAATGCGACAAACAGCATCTGTGCGCCTTGGATGGCATTTTTCATATTGTTATTCCTTTAGGTGGCGGAAAGTAGTAATTACTCTACAAAAAATAAAATTCGCGGGATTTTATCACCACGGCAAACGATTGCAATCTGAACTGGATCAAATATTTCTTTTTTCTTTAATTGTTCACGTCAATGTCAAGTTGTAAAAGTGATGGTTGTAGGGCTTTTCCTTAGTACTTTAGTTGCTCGAATATCAATAGTTGCTTATCATCGAGATTCGAAGTGAATACTCAATCCTAGGAAGAATATGCGTCGTTTAGCTTTATTGGCTTTAGGATTAGTCGGATTACCGGCTATGGCTCTGACCAACGTAGATCTATACCGTTCAGAAGTGATACTGGACCAGGCGGCAGAAAATGCCGATGCTAAGGCCCGAGTGGAAGGCATGAAAGAAGTCATCGTGCGAGCGTCAGGTGATCGCTCTGCCGTGTCTAATCAGGTCGTGAAAAAAGCCTTGAATCAAAGTGGTCAGTACTTGACTCAAATTAGCTACGGGCAACTGGATGGAGAGCAATCCCTGCGCATGGGCTTTAGTGCACCTCATATTCGCTCTTTGTTGAGTCAAGCTCAGTTACCAGTATGGCCTGCGGCTCGCTCCAACCTGCTTGTTTGGTTAGTGGTTGAGGGGCAAGCTGATCGCAATATTGTCTGGGAACACGGTGACTCCGCGCTACTTGAGCAGATGAAGCAGCAAGCGCAGATTCGCGGCCTACCTTTGACGGTTCCTGTGGGTGATTTTGATGATATCACGGGCGTTTCCGTTTCTGATTTATGGGGCGGTTTTGCTATGCCTGTTGGCCAAGCAAGTCAGCGTTACCCTGTTGATGCTGTGCTGGTGGTAAAAGCACAAGGGAATAGCTTACGCTGGACCTTGTATGACCAAAAACCAGCAACGGTGGGCGTGACCCGACAAGCGCCAATCTCTGGTTCAAACAATGGCGGCGACGCGGCAACCAAAATGATCAACCAGATCAGTGATTACTACGCGAAGAAAAGTGCGGTTGTAGTGGCGAGTGAGTCGTCTGAGTCCATTAAAATTCGTTTTACCAAGCTAGATGATGCAGTGGGTTTCTTTACTTTAGAGAACAAGCTCAAATCATTAAGCTCCGTGGCGTCGCTAGATATTCTTAAGATTCAAGGTGATGAAGTGACATTTAATGTCCACTTACTTTCATCACAAGCTGAGTTTGAGCAAGAAGTCCGTCGCGTTGCTCCTGTTACTCAATTAGAAAGCATTACTGAACGTCCAAATGTCGTGCCTGAATCGATTCCTGCTCCTATCGAGCAAGATAATAACAACGAGCTGACTGTGACTGAAAGTGGAACCGTTGCCGCTGTGCAAATCGATCAACTTCCTCCAGTTGTACCAGCCGAGACGATTTTGTTGTTTGAGTGGCAAGGTAAACCATATGTATATGTCGCGCCTACTGACAACGAAGAGGTGATTCTTGAAGAGTCAGAAGCACAAGATACTAGCGTTGAAGGTGTCGAAGAAACAGATGTAGAAAGCTAAATCCGCATCAGAACAAAGAATAGGGGCTGTATACTGCAGCCCCTTTTTTATGCTTTATTCAGAATCGCTAGATTCAAAGCGCGCTTTCTCTTCTTTCTCGACTTTTGATAAGCGTTTTAGCTTCATTCCTAACTCTTGTCCTCTGGCACGTGCATAGAGAATGTTGCCAAAAAAAGCGACGGTTGTTAGGAGCAGTTCAACCACAGCTAACCAACGCTCGCCTCCATCGATATACAAGATAGTAAAACCGTGCAGAAAATAGAGCATCAGGACAAAGTTAGCCCAAGCATGCGTATAGGGTTTACCAGCAAGAATTCCGGGTAAAGGCAGTAGCAATGGAATCGCCCAAGCAATAGCCAGTGTTGTACTGCTAATGTGCGGATGAGGTGATAAGCTCAACTGCCATATTGCAATCCATGAGAGTAGAGCCAGGTTGCCAAAAAGCGCCATCATTCGAAATAGCTTGGTTCTTGGCTGCATCTCTTGCGTCATTTTGATTCCTTCATTTTGAGTGCGGTCACTGCCAGACGCTTGCCTAAGTTTTTTGCTAACTCAACTTCGTCTTGGGTTAACGGTGAGCTACCAGAACTGACTGTTGTTGCACCGTAAGGCGTTCCACCTCGACTGGTGGTATGCAATTTGGGTTCAGAGTAGGGGATACCTAAAATCATCATGCCATGATGTAGCAGAGGCAACATCATAGTTTGGAGTGTGGTCTCTTGACCGCCGTGTAGGCTTGATGAAGAGCTAAAAACGCAGGCGGGCTTATCGATTAAATCACCGGATACCCATAGCGCCGTGGTTTGATCCCAAAAATGCTTGAGTGGTGCGGCCATATTTCCGAACCACACAGGACTCCCCATGGCTAATCCATCGCAATTTTTTAGCTCGTCTAATGTCACGATTGGATCTGCATATTGCTCCTGGGCAGAGAGCTCTTCGACGGTTCGCAGATCGGCTTCACAGCCGTCGACAGACTCAATGCCACGAGCGATTTGCCTTGCCACGGCTAACGTGGAGCCGTGGCGACTGTAGTAAAGGACGATCAGTTTGCAGGTCATAGAATCTCTAGAACTTGCTCAGGTGGGCGACCGTGGCGAGCTTGGCCATTGTTCACTACGATTGGGCGTTCGATAAGCTTCGGGTGCTCTACCATTGCATTAAAAAGGGTTTCGTCATCCGCTTGAGCCAAGTCTAGCTCTTTATAGACGGCTTCTTTGGTACGCATCATAGCGCGGACATTGTCGACACCTAATTGAGCGTAAAGTGTTTTGAGTTGCTCAACAGAAAGTGGTTCATCTAGGTACTTGATGATTTGTGGCTCAATTCCTTTTTCTTCAAGAAGAGCAAGGGTTTGGCGGCTTTTTGAACAGCGTGGATTGTGAATAATCACGACTGACATAAGTTAACTCCTATTGTTATTGTAATGCTAAGAAACGTTCTCGTTGGACCATCAATTGATCGATACGAGCATCATATCTTGCTTGTTTTAAGCTTCCCAGCTCAGCGAGTTGACTCGCTTGAGTGTAATATTGAATGGCTTTGTTCCAGTTGGCTTTCAGTGCCAAGATCTCTGCACGAGCAGCCAAGTCTTCATCACTCTGACCTAAATGAATATTGGCTTCAGATAACAACTGCCAGCCATTGACGTCATTTGGATTGTCGTGAGTGTAGCGTTGTAAAACTCTTAACGCTTCTTGATTCTTCTCTAACTTAATTAGAACGTTCGCGTAGTTAATTGTCAGCACTGGATTGTTTGGTGACGCTTTCATCGCTTTCTCTAACATCTGTTGAGCTTTATCCGCTTGTTTCTGAGCTATGTATAAGTCAGAAAGCGCATCGAGATAGAAATGATTGCTGGCGTCCCCTTTAATCAGTAGTTGTAATATCTTATTTGCTTCATCCAGTTCATTGTTATCTAGATGAACTAAAGCTCGCCCGTATTGGAAAGCGGCTTTCACGCCAGGTGCGGCCTTTTTTTCGGTACGATCAAACCAATCGTGAGCGGCCTTTGCTTGGATGCCTGCATATCTTGCGACGATGCGGGCTCGCGCTAGGTTGTAATTAAGAGAAGGGTCAAGTCGCCTTGCAGGGTAGTTTTGTGCTCGAGCTCGGCTGTCTGTGATTCGATCTTCAGGCAGCGGGTGGGTCAGCAGCATAGGTGGCGGCTTACTCGCATAGCGATACTCATCGGCGAGTCGACCAAAAAAGCGTGGCATGGCTTTTGGCTCAAAGCCCGCTTTCGCTAAGGTGGCGATACCAAAACGGTCGGCCTCTTTTTCATTACTGCGAGTGTAATTAATGGTGCCTTGCATGCTGCCAGCGGTTGTTGCGGTAATCGCTGCCATCCCTGCTTGCGGTGAAGCTATAGCCAGTAGTAAAGAGCCAGCGAGAGCGGCTAACGTCGCGGGTGAACGACGAGCTTGTTCTTCCATGCTGCGGGCAAGGTGACGTTGGGTCACGTGTGCGATTTCGTGCGCGACAACTGAGGCTAATTCACTTTCACTTTGCGCGTGCAAAAATAATCCGGAATGCAGCGCGACGTAGCCACCAAAGAAAGCGAATGCGTTGATGTTGCGGTCTCGGATCATGAAAAAGGTAAACGGGGTTTTTACATCGTCAGCATTAGCAACCAATCGATGACCTAAACCGCTAATGTATTCGTTTAAAACGGGATCGTTAACAATCGGTTGGCTTGACCTTAGCATTCGCATATACGCATCGCCATAGATCAATTCCTGATCGATAGTGAGCGTGCTGCTGGCTGTCGTACCGATATCAGGAAGCTCTAAAGTGTTGGCATTGATGCTAGGGGCGGATAACGCTGCGGCAATACACAGGCAGACCATTGAACGCGTACGTTTTAACATAGTTTTTCGATGAAACTCCATTGATTTTATTGTCTTAACTCGGGGGAGAGCTGGAGACAGATACATCTTTTGACACCCCATCGCCGAGATGGTTTCGTCTTATCTCACTCAGGCTAACACGGCGAGAGCCTTGGTTAGTCAATGATGAGTGAAAGATCATTATCCTTAACTTTTTAGCACTGACGCGTTTAAAAAAACACTATACAATACCCCCATGATAAGCATCGGGCGAAAGAATGGAACCGAATATTTTGGATTTACGCCAAGAGCGATGTCCATTGGCGCTGTTACTTGCGAAGCGTCACACAAATCAATTGAGCCATGGCCAATCCTGTTGTGTCTTAATTCGTGATGTTAGCTCGATGCGTGATATTGAAAAGTTTCTTCAAATGCATTCGTTTACACTTTTGACTGAAGAGATGGACGACCACTACCGTATGCACGTGACTAAGGATATTTGTTGAATGTTTGAAATGTTGAGTCGTTGGTATAAACGACGTTTTTCTGATCCGCACGCGGTGAGTCTTGTAGCGATTCTGCTATTCGGTTTCATTACCATCTATTTTTTTGGCAATCTAATTGCGCCTCTTCTGGTCGCCATTGTACTGGCTTATTTGTTGGAATGGCCGGTTTCTCAGCTTTCTCGATTAGGAGTGCCTCGTACTCTGGCTGTGGTTCTGGTCATCCTTGGTTTCAGTAGCTTGATGCTGGTGGCGGTGTTTGGCCTAGTTCCGACAATATGGCAACAGGTTGGCAATCTGGTTAATGATATTCCAACCATGTATCTGGGTTTACAAAGCTTCATTGCTGAATTGCCTCAACGCTACCCTGAGCTTGATAACTTCCAGATTGTAGAATCCCTAGTCACTAATGCGAAAAACCAAGCGATTGGTATGGGGGAAACGGTACTGAAAGGTTCACTGGCGTCCTTGGTCAGTTTAGCAACGCTAGCGGTGTATTTGATCTTAGTGCCTTTGTTGGTGTTCTTCTTACTGAAAGACAAGCAAGAGATGATCGAAATGGCCAGTGGTATCTTGCCGCGTAATCGTCGTTTAGCTTACAAAGTCTGGCATGAAATGAATGAACAAATCTCCAATTACATTCGCGGTAAAGTGATGGAGATATTGATCGTTGGTGGAGTCAGTTACGTCACTTTTGCCATTCTAGATTTACGTTACTCAGTGCTGCTAGCGGTTGCGGTGGGCTTATCTGTGTTGATTCCTTACATCGGTGCGGCAGCGGTAACCGTTCCTGTTGCTATGGTGGGGCTGTTCCAGTGGGGACTAACCCCTCAGTTTTACTGGTTGTTGATTGCTTATGGCATCATTCAAGCCTTGGATGGCAACGTGCTTGTTCCAGTGCTGTTCTCTGAAGCGGTCAATTTACACCCTGTTGCGATTATCGTTGCTGTGCTTGTGTTTGGCGGTTTGTGGGGCTTCTGGGGGGTATTTTTTGCTATACCGCTTGCGACTCTAGTCAAAGCGGTTTGGAATGCACTACCAAGTCATGATGAAGATGATGTCATCAATGAATCTTGAATTTAGCGAGTAAAGTCAATTCACAAACTCCAATCCACGTGGTTGGAGTTTTTTTTTGCCGCTTTCCGTCAAGTTCTTTTAATATTAATGTTACATAAGTAAAAAAATGTAAGAAAATCTACTTAAGTAAACGTCAGTCAGGGCGATAACTAGAAGATAAGCAAAAAATAATAATAATGTACTGACAATTGAGGGATTATATGAAATTCAGCCAAAAGATCGTTGCGGCTTCATCTGGATTGCTGCTGGTTACAGTCGCATTGCTGTCGATTCAACAGCTGAGCACTGTAAAGCAAGAGGTTGAAGCACTTGTTGATACCAGTTTGACCGAGATGGTTAACGGTGTGAAAAACACGGTGGTTTCTGAAATGGAAAGTAAGAAAGGGTTAGCCCAGTCCATGACAGAAGTGATTGAACTTGCACCTAACGACCAAGTTCAAGTGAAGAATATTCTCGAAAAGCCGACTCTGAAAAACAGTTTCTTAGCGGTTGGCTTTGGTTACGAAAGCAATGGCTTTGTCATTGAAAATGATGATGGTTGGGAAGCGGGACCAGATTACGATCCACGCGTTCGCCCTTGGTACATCGATGCCAAGAGCCAAGGTCGTCTTGTGGTCACAGACCCTTATGTCGACGTCTCATCGAAAAAGGTCATTATCTCTATTGGTACACCAGTGAAAGAGAATGGCCGTTTCGTCGCGGGTATGTTCTACGATCTCGAATTAGGTGGATTAGCCGACCTTGTTAATAGCGTGAACCTACTCGATGCCGGTTATCTCTTCATCGTAACAGCCGACGGAACCACGATTGCCCACCCTGATGCTAAAAACAACGGCGAAAACCTTTCAAGCTACCTGCCTGCAGCAAAAGTACAAGAAGGTAACCAACGTTTTGAATTGGATGGCATAAACTACCTAGTTCACTTCACCAAAGTTCCATCTGAAAACTGGTATATCGGTGCGATTGTTGATGAAGACATTGCCTTCGCGGCAGTGGATACCATGCGCAGCAGTTCGATTATATATGGTGTTATCGGAGTGGTACTGAGCGTACTGATTCTGACTTTCCTTATTCGTGTGCTGATGCGTCCACTTGACGTTCTTAATAGTGCAATTCAAGACGTCGCTTCAGGTCAAGGTGACCTCACTAAGCGCCTCGATACCAATACTGATAAAGAATTTGCGCAATTAGCGGAAGGTTTTAATACCTTTACTGAAACACTACAAAAACAAATTCAGCAATCGAAAGCCATTGGTGCTGAAATCTTACGTGGTACCGAAATGACGGTACAAGGCTCGCACGAGTCTGCTGAAGCGATGCGCAGCCAACTGCAAGAACTGGAACAGTTGGCAACTGCGATGAATGAGATGGCTGTGACGGCAACGGAAGTTGCGAACAATGCACAAGGTGCGGCTGGTGCGGCAAGAGAAGCAGATGAAGCCACGCAAGACGGTTCAAGTGTTGTGAGTGAAACAACCACTTCGATTGATATGTTATCAGCTCGAATTGATCAGGCGGTCGAAGAGGTTCAAGGCCTAGAGTCTGCAACCGCCAATATTGAAACCATCTTGAAAGTGATAAATGACATCGCGGATCAAACCAACTTACTTGCGTTAAATGCGGCAATTGAGGCAGCCCGTGCCGGTGAGTCTGGACGTGGTTTTGCGGTTGTAGCCGATGAGGTGCGTACATTGGCTCAGCGTACTCAAGAGTCTACCACTGAAATTCGTAGCATGATTGAACAGCTCCAAGCGGGTGCGAGCTCAGTGTCGGCAGCGATGAACGAAAGTAAGAGCACGGCGGTTGATGCCGTCGACAAGGCTCAAGCTGCCGATGGAGCACTGCAACGTATTCGTGATGCCATTCAGCGTATTACGGACATGAATATGCAGATTGCATCTGCAGCAGAAGAGCAGAGCTTAGTTGCTGAAGAGATCAATGCGAATACGGTGAAGATTAAAGATCTTTCTACTCAGGTTGCCGATGCTGCTGAAAATGCCAACATCGCAATGCAAGTTCAAACGGAAAACGTGCGTGAGCAAGATGACATTTTGAACAAGTTTATTGTGTAGCATTTACTCAAACTAAAAACGCCAGCATCATGCTGGCGTTTTTTTGAGTATTCTATATGGGTATTACTTGTTTTCGTTTAAGTAGTCCAATACCACTTCGTGGTGAGTTTTGGTCTTAAATTTGTTGAATACGTGCTCAATGACACCTTCTTCATTGATTAAGAAGCTGATGCGGTGCAAGCCGTCGTAGACTTTACCCATGAATTTCTTCTCGCCCCAAACGCCAAATTGTTCAGCAACGGCATGGTCTTCATCAGAGAGTAAAGTGAAGTTGAGGTTGTCACGCTCGATGAATTTACCAAGACGCTTCACAGGATCAATACTCACGCCGAGCACAACAACGTTGTGTTCATCCAATTCCGCTTTAGTGTCACGTAGGCCTTGCGCCTGCACCGTACAACCTGGAGTCATCGCTTTAGGGTAGAAGTAGAACAATACTTTTTTGCCGGCAAAATCAGCTAGCGTGACTGTGTTGCCGTCTTGATCCAATAGAGAAAAAGCAGGTGCTGGCGTTCCCGCAGTTAACGTGTTCATTTGTATTCCTTTTTACTGGCTGTTTTTTATGAAATTGAGTGAGCCTTGTACGTTCAGTTGTCGGCAAAGTTCATCAAACTCTTCCTGCAACTGCATCAAATTACGCTCTGAGTCGACACTGGCGGTGATGGCGATATGAAATTGATCCGTTTCAGAGCCAATTTTGTCTTTATTGATGGTTTGAGCGCTTAACGACGACAACCCAATCTCTTTCTCGGCAAAAAACTGAGTAAAGTGTTCAGTTAGCCCTGGTTTGTCGGCCGACTCGATAAAGACTTCCATCGTGTAAGACGTGTCAAGAGGTGCATGGGTGGATGTTCGCTTCATGATGGTAATCAGGTTATGTTCCTGACCGAGCAGAGGCAATGTGGTTTCCACCCGCGTGATCGCAGCGTTGTTACCTGATAGGAGCATAATTAGGGTGAACTCATTACCGAATAAGGCAATGCGACTGTCAACAATATTGCATCCAGACTGAGTGACCAGATGAACAACTTGGTTGCACACACCTGGGCGATCGGTGCCGACCGCAGTAATCACCAAATGTTGAGTCATAGTCTCACTTCTATCTAGTTAGGATTATTAATAGGTTAGCTTAGCACAGATAGCGCTGATAAAAATGCTATCCGCGTCCTTTAGAATCATTTTTGTTCGATCAATTTTGGCGACGAAATTTCCTTACTTAGGACTGACAAAGCAGTAAATAAAAGGCGTAACTTGCCAAACATCTAACATATGATAAATATTCATTCATTTAGGTGATTTAAGCGCGGTTAATCCCTTGTCTTTTTCAATCGCCTTACAGTACCATGCAGAAAGTAACAAATGAGGGAGAAGGACATGTTTTCAGGAAGTATCGTAGCGTTAATTACACCGTTTAATCATGATGGCGAAGTTGATTATGTAAGCTTGAAGAAGCTGGTCGATTATCATGTGGCAGCAGGCACTGACGGCATCGTTGCTGTCGGCACTACGGGTGAGTCTGCAACGCTAACTATTGAAGAGCATGTCAAGGTTGTGTTGAAGACTGTCGAGTTTGCAGAAGGTCGTATTCCTGTCATTGCAGGTACTGGCGCGAATGCTACTCACGAGTCGGTGACATTTAGCCGTTTGCTTAACAATTCAGGTATTGTTGGTTGCTTGAGCGTAACCCCTTACTACAACAAACCGACTCAGGAAGGTTTGTTCCAACATTACAAGGCAATCGCTGAAGAAAGTGATGTTCCGCAAATCCTTTACAATGTTCCTGGCCGTACTGCGGTTGACCTTCTACCGGAAACTGTCGCTCGCTTGGCTGAGATCGAAAGTATTGTTGCTTTGAAAGACGCAACGGGTGATTTATCAAGAATTGCAATTCATCGTGAACTTTGTGGCGAAGATTTTATCTTACTAAGTGGCGATGATGCTTCAGGTCTAGAATTTGTGAAGCAAGGTGGTCAGGGAGTTATCTCTGTGACCAATAATATTGCGGCAGAAGACATGGCAAAAATGTTCAGATTAGCGAAAGAAGGCAAGTTTGAAGAAGCGGAAATCATTAACCAACGCTTAATGCCTTTACACAAGAATCTGTTTGTTGAGTCTAGCCCGATTCCAGTAAAATGGGCTGCACATAAAATGGGGTTAATTGCGAATGGCGATTTGCGTTTGCCTCTGACAGAGCTGTCAGAAGGAGCGCGCCCAATTGTCGCTCAAGCGATGACAGAAGCCTGCATCTACTAATTTAGGATGAATTGCCGAAGACCTATCTTCGGCATTTACTTATCAGGAGTTTCAATGAAATTGTCTCACCAGCTAGTTCTTAGTTCGCTAGCTGTTTTTGTTTTAACAGCATGTTCTGGCAACTCAACGCAGCGTCGTCAGGCGAAAGATGACTTTGAGTATCTCGATACTCCAGCGCTAGAAGAGTGGAAAATTCCTGAGGGAGCTCAACCTCAGTTTTACACTAACTACAAAATCCCGCAGGGTGATTACCAAGGTGGTATTGGTACTGAGGTTGATATTCGTCCGCCTCAACAAGTGCTTGAATTGATCCCTGGGGCTAGAGCTGAGCGCCAGCAAGGTGAAACAACACTTTGGTTGCTACGTGAAAATGAGCTGGACAAGGTATGGCAAACTGCGTTGACCATGCTTAAAGAGCAAAACATTGCTATCCGCGAGCAAACCGCTACCCGCATTGAAACCGATTGGGTGGTATGGAGCTCTGAGGATGAAGACAGTGAGCTTGGCGCTCGTTACGAGATCAGCCGCGTGAAAATGGGTGGACGTCACGGCTTTAAGATTTCATTGATTGATTGGCAGGTAGCAGGGAAAACCATGCCAGTGACTGCTACTAATAAAGAGCGTTACAACGCGCTGATGACCAACTTAGTGACCGCTCGCTATGATCTGGATTTGCGTGAAGAAGCAGCTCGTAAAGCGGCTGAGCTTGTTAAGCATATCCCAATCTCTATGGGTTCAGACCGTAGTGGCTTCCCTGTCATCATCGCTCGTACGCCATATAATGTGCTTTGGCAACGTTTGCCTCGACTGCTGCCTAACATGGGCTTTACCATTGAAGAGCGTAACCAATCTCAGGGTACTGTGAAAGCGAAGTACGCATCGCCAGACGATGAGTTCTGGAATGAGATTGGTGTTAAGCCGATCGGTCTAAGCTCGGGTACCTACACCTTCCTGTTTGGTGATCTCGGTAACCGTACTTCAATTAACGTGACGGATTCTTCAGGCAAGCCTGTTGAAGAAGAACTATTGAAAGATATGGTCCCTGTCTTGAGTGCGATTGCCGGTAAAAATGAGCCGAAGCAATAAGCTGATAGCCATAAAAAAGCTGACTCAATGAGTCAGCTTTTTTTTGTATCTGAAAGGCAGTTAGAGCACCATGGAGGCAATCCAACCAAACACAATCAACGGGATGTTGTAGTGAATAAAGGTTGGAACCACAGTTTCCCAAATATGTTCATGTTGACCATCGGCATTCAAGCCCGATGTTGGGCCTAAGGTAGAATCTGAGGCCGGTGAGCCCGCATCACCCAATGCCGCTGCGGTACCAACCAAGGCGATGGTTGCCATTGGAGAGAAGCCAAATGCAGCCGCCAATGGTACATAAATTGTGGCCAAAATTGGGATGGTTGAGAATGAAGAGCCAATGCCCATCGTCACCAATAGACCAACCACTAACATTAGCAGTGCCGCCATCGGCTTGTTATCGCCAATGCTAGTAGAAAGTGCTTCAACTAATGATTCTACACCGCCGGTTTGCTTCATTACTGCCGCAAATCCAGCCGCTGCGATCATGATAAAACCAATCATCGCCATCATATGCACACCCTTGGTGAACACATCGTGGGTTTCTTTCCAAGCAATAACGCCGCCAAAGGTGAACACCATGAAACCAGCGAGACCACCGATGATCATCGAACCTGTTGAAAGCTGTACAGACAGAGCGGCCACAATACCGGCAGCGGCGACCAAGATATTTTTCTTGTTAATGCCTTGAGTGTTCTCTTCGACATGAGTTAGCTCGTTATCTTGGTATTCACGAGGTTTGCGATAGCTGAAAAAGATAGCCGTCAGTAAACCAAAAATCATTCCAGCCGCTGGAAGTAGCATCGCGACAGGAACTTGGCTCGCGACGACATTTTCTAAACCGTTATCGTGAAGGTTTTTCAGCAAGATATTGTTTAAGAAGATACCACCAAAGCCGATTGGTAAGACCATATAAGGCGTTACCAGACCAAAGGTCAAAACACACGCGATCATACGGCGATCGAGTTTAAGTTTTGCGAATACGCCTAATAGAGGTGGAATCAAAATTGGGATGAAGGCGATATGTACCGGGATAACGTTCTGTGAAGACATAGTGACCAGTACTAATGCGATTAGCACTGCATACTTCAAACCCGTGGAGGCCGCACCATTTTCTTGGCCATGGATACGCTTAATGACGCTATTTGCCAGCAAGTCAGTAATGCCTGACTTAGAAATTGCGACAGCAAAGGTGCCAAGCATTGCGTAACTTAGAGCGATAGTTGCACCACCACCAAGTCCGCTTTCAAATGCGGAAACCGCATCGTTTAGGCTCATACCAGAGACTAAACCACCGACAATGGCACTGAATGTCAGGGCGACCACGACATTCACGCGCATCAAGGCTAGCAGCAGCATGATACATACGGAAATTACAACAGGATTCATAGTTTTCTCGTTTGTTGTGTTTACTTATTCATTATTATTGTTGGCATCAGGCTCAACTAACGGCCAACCACCTAGGGCTTTCCATTTGTTGACAATGCCACAGAACAGCTCTGCCGTTTTTTGTGTGTCATAGAGGGCAGAGTGGGCTTCTTTGTTGTCAAAATCCATCCCGGCAGCTTTACATGCTTTGGCCAACACGGTTTGACCATAGGCCAAGCCGCTAAGCGTTGCAGTATCAAAGGTGGCAAAGGGGTGGAAAGGGACGCGTTTAAGCTTGCTTCTCTCACTCGCTTGCATAACGAAGCTATGATCGAATTGTGCATTGTGAGCAACAATAATAGCGCGGCTGCAATCGGCCGCTTTTTGCTCTTTGCGTACAAGCTTGTATATTTCTTTTAAGGCTTCCGATTCAGGAATCGCGCCGCGAAGTGGGCTAAAAGGATCACGCAGACCAATAAAGTCGAGCGCCTCTTTTTCAATATTTGCCCCTTCAAAAGGCTCAACATGAAAGTGTATTGTCGAGGCAGGCTGCAGGTCGCCATTTTCATCCATTTTTAGGGTTACGGCACAGATTTCTAGTAAGGCGTCAGTCTGGGCGTTGAATCCAGCAGTTTCCACGTCAATAACGACAGGAAAATAGCCGCGAAATCGTTTTTTCAGCGTCAATGCTTCGTTTTCTACAGTCATGTTGGCTTAAAATTATGTGACAAGGGCAGCATTATTGCAGATTCTTTCACCAAGAAAAACCGCATTCTAGAATTAATCCTCTCCGGTTATTGATAGGTTTCTCTGCTCGAGAGATTGGTACGTAAATCGTTACATTGGCGAGCTTCTTGCATTATTCAGTTCGTCTACTGAGAGTGCGGCAATATTCCGCCTCTAACTATGCTGTTAAAGAGAATCGACACACTATGAAAAAACTGTTCGCTACAGGACTGACGATGACATTAGCCTCCTTTGCAAGCCAGAGCTTTGCGATGGATGTTCGCTATGTTGCCACGCCCCAACAGTCTCAGTGGCAAATGATCACCAATACTCCATTAGAGTGTCGCATGGTTCACCCTATCCCAAACTACGGCGATGCGGTGTTTTCATCTCATGCCAGCAAGAAAATTAACCTCGATTTCGAACTTAAGATGAAACGTCCTATGGGTAAAACCCGTGATGTGTCGTTGATTTCCATGCCACCAGTTTGGCGACCAGGGGAAGGGGCAAACCGAATTACTAACATTCGTTTCTTTCAACAGTTTGATGGTTATGTTGGTGGACAAACCGCGTGGGGCATTCTTAGCGAATTAGAGAAAGGACGCTACCCTACGTTTAGTTATCAAGAGTGGCAAAGTCGTGACGAAAGAGTCGAGGTCGCACTGTCTTCTGTACTGTTCCAATCGTCGTACAATGTGTTCAGTGATTGTATAGCGAACCTTTTGCCGTATAGTTTTGAAGATATTGCTTTTACCATCTTGCATTACGATCGTACGAGTGTGGAGTTGAACAAACAATCGCAAAAACGCCTTGCGCAAATTGCGGAGTACATTCGTCACAATCAAGATATTGATTTGGTTCTAGTTTCAACTTACACGGATGCAGAAGACACTAAGAGTGCCAGCCAGAATTTATCTGAGCGCAGAGCGGAAGTGTTGCAAGAATACTTTAAGTCACTCGGTTTGCCAGAAGATAGGATTCGAGTTCAAGGCTATGGTAAACGTCGTCCAATCGATGACAACGCGTCACCAATCGGAAAAGACCGAAACCGTAGGGTAGTGATTTCACTCGGACGAACACAGGTTTAGAGTAGAGCTTGTGATAGCAAAAAAGCCAGCGATTGCTGGCTTTTGTTTAGTTTAGGCGGAACTTAGCGATTAAATTACAGTTGGTCGCCGTATCAATGTCTTGTACTAACTGAGCGATTTTGGGATTTGGATGACGCTTCATAAACTCTATCAGCGCTTTTTTACAGCAGCCCATGGAGTCGATAAACGCGTCACAATCGGTATTTGGACACTGAGGTACGAGGGTTAGCACTTTTTCAGAGGCAAGCTGCAAGTATTTCAACTCATACGGCACATCACCAATGCTGCGCCAAAACATCGCCATATTGTGGCAAGAGATGACAGAAATCATAAGACGATCTTCGACTTCGATCTCTTCGCTGTCACCAATGCGTTCACTGATTGTTAGCGCTTGTTGGTAATGAAGGATGCTTCGTAAGTGATCCTCATCATTCATTGCTATATCAGCAAGCAATGTATGCTTCTCCCACTCTGCAATGCCCATGTTATCGATCTCCTCATAGTGAATAGATGGAGATTAAATGATAACTATTATCAAGTAAAGGGTAAAAAATAAGACAGTCGACGACTGTCTTATAAAATAGCCTATGTTAGGAGCTTATCCTTCTAACCCTGCAGAAGCTTGTTTGTTTTGAATTAACTCGATCATGTAGCCATCTGGGTCTTTAACGAAAGCAATATGCGTCGAACCACCCTTAACTGGGCCGGGTTCACGAGTCACGTTACCGCCTGCCGCTTTAATGGCATCACAAGTTGTATAAATATCGTCAACGCCGATAGCAATGTGACCAAAAGCAGTGCCTAAGTCATATTCACTGGTTCCCCAGTTGTAAGTTAGCTCGATGACAGCGCCTTGGGACTCGTCGCCGTAACCTAAGAAAGCTAAGGTATATTCGTATTGCTTGTTCTCGTTGGTTCTTAATAAGCTCATACCCATGACCTCGGTATAGAACTTAATGGATTTATCGAGATCTCCAACACGTAGCATGGTGTGTAAAATACGTCCGTTTGACATTCGATTGCTCTCCTAGTTTTCTGGGTAGACTTTTTCTTTGAACTCACATAAATCTTCGATGATACAGCTACCACAACGTGGTTTCCTTGCCACACACGTATAGCGACCATGCAGTATCAACCAGTGGTGCACATCGAGCTTAAACTCTTTTGGCACCACTTTTAACAGCTTTTCTTCAACCTGATCGACGTTTTTACCCATCGCAAACTTGGTTCGATTAGAAACGCGATAGATATGTGTATCAACGGCGATAGTTGGCCAGCCAAATGCGGTATTGAGTACCACGTTGGCGGTTTTCCTACCCACCCCCGGTAATGCTTCTAGGGCGGCTCTATCTTCCGGAACTTCGCCTGCGTGTTTATCTAACAGTATCTGGCAAGTCTTGATGACATTTTCCGCTTTGGAGTTAAACAGACCAATGGTTTTGATGTACTGCTTTACGCCGTCGCCCCCCAAGTCTAAGAGGCCTTGTGGGGTATTGGCGACAGGGTAGAGTTTATCTGTTGCTTTGTTGACGCTTACGTCTGTGGCTTGAGCAGAGAGCAGTACCGCAATGAGCAGCTCAAATGGTGTACTCCAGTTAAGCTCGGTTTGCGGGTTTGGGTTATCTGCTCTCAACCGCTCTAATATCTGTCGGCGTTTGTCTTTATTCATGTTGAGGCTGCTTTCCAGTGTAGTGTAATTATGAGTTTGTCACTCGAGCTCGCTCTATTGCGGGCTTTTCTTGTTTTGGTTGACGCTGCGCGACTTTATTATCAATGATGTTTTTTAGCGCGATCAGCAATCCGACTCCGATAAATGCCCCTGGCGGCAAGAGTGCAAGCAGGAAGCTATTATCGAACTGGAATACTTCGATACGCAAAGCGGTAGCCCAATCGCCAAGCAGTAGGTCCGCCCCATCAAACAGGGTACCGTTACCAATGAGCTCACGCATTGCGCCAAGTACCACAAGGACACTTGTCATCCCCATCCCCATCCAAAAGCCATCCTGAGCGGATGGCAATAGATCGTTTTTCGAGGCGAATGCCTCAGCGCGACCTATGATGATACAGTTGGTTACGATAAGTGGGATAAAGATACCTAGAGAGAGGTATAAACCATACGCATAGGCGTTCATCAGTAATTGCACGCAGGTTACAAGTGCCGCAATGATCATGACAAATACCGGGATTCGGACCTCTTTTGGCACGTAGTCTCGCACCAAAGAGACGGTAACGTTCGAGCCGACCAGAACCAACAGGGTTGCGATGCCCAAGCCGAGTGCGTTCGTGATGGTAGACGAAACCGCCAGCAGGGGACATAACCCGAGTAATTGAACTAGGGCAGGGTTATTGTCCCATAGACCGTTTTTAATCAGGGTTTTATGTTCACTCATGATTGCCTCCACAGTTTAGTGGTTGACTGAGAATCGTTGTTCTATGGCTATTGACGAACTGCACGGTGTTCTTAACCGCTTTTACCACGGCTCTCGGTGTGATCGTTGCGCCAGTAAATTGATCAAATTGACCGCCGTCTTTGCGTACTTTCCACGTTGACTGATTGTCGTCAGTTAACGTCTTACCGTTGAAGCCTAAAATCCAGTCAGTAACACGAAGGTCAATCTTGTCTCCTAAACCAGGAGTCTCTTGATGGCTGAGAATTCGAGAACCTAATACCGTTCCATCTTGGCGAATACCAACAATAAGTTTGATTGCGCCGTTATAACCATCTGGTGCGATTGCTTCAATGGCGAGAGCAGAAGGCTCGCCATTAATTGATGCCATATAGACAGGCATCGCGGTGTCGCTGCCGAGTAATGGGTCGGAGACGAGCGTACACGCCTGATACAAATCGTTGTCGTGTAAATCATGCGGTATCACCTGATTTAGCACCGATAGAAGTTGAGCTTGCTCTTGTTCGTGGATTTGGTCTTTCGTTAGGTAATGCGTCAATGCCACCAAGCCTGTTGAAGCACAAGCAAACACAGCAAGTATGGCACCATTTTTACGAATTGCGTTTAACATGCTGTTCCTTAGTGTCCATAAGTTCTTGGTTTGGTGTAATAATCAATTAAAGGTACACACATATTGCCGAGTAACACGGCGAAAGCAACACCGTCAGGGAAGCCTCCCCAACTGCGAATAATGAACACCATAGCGCCAATAAACGCACCGAATACCAATCTACCTTTGACTGTGGTGGACGCAGAGACGGGATCCGTCGCAATGAAAAATGCACCTAGCATGGTTGCACCAGACAAAAGGTGAATGATTGGAGAGGCTGTAGTGCCCGGCGCAATCAGCATAAATAGCCCGCTGGTTACGGTTAAACCAAGCAAAAAGCTCACTGGGATATGCCAACTGATTACGCGCATTTTGATAAGCAGCAGGCCTCCGACTAGATACGCGAGATTTACCCACTCCCAGCCAATACCTGCAAGTGCACCAAACTGTGGTTGTCGCAATGCCTCTGAGGCTGTACTACCAGTATGTAATGCCGTTTTAAAGGCGTCCAGTGGCGTAGCCATCGTTACGCCGTCAATACCAGTACGAATTTGCTGCAGCGACAAGCCGTCTAAATTAAAACCAGTGAAAATCAGCGAAAATGCGTCACCCATGGAAATGCTGGTGGCTTGCAGTTCGTTGGGAGAAATCCAACTGGTCATTTGTACAGGAAACGAAATCAGCAGCACAACATAAGCGACCATCGCAGGGTTGAATAGGTTCTGCCCAATGCCACCGTACAAATGTTTGGCGATCAGAATGGCGAATATTAGGCCTATCGCGACGATCCACCATGGAGAAAGTGGGGGGATAGCAACGGCTAGCAGCCAAGCTGTAACAAGAGCGCTATTGTCACGCAATGCTGACATTGGGTGGCGCTTACGTAGGACCATCACCAGAGCTTCTAAACCTAAAGCAATTGCGATGGCAAGTAATAGCTGAATAATGGTGCCCCAACCAAAGAAGTAGGTTTGAGCGAATAAACCAGGTAGCGCGCATAGCGCTACCCATTTCATCAGATCGGGAGTGCTTCTGCGGCTATGCGCGTGTGGTGAGCTGGCAATAAAGAAGGCCACTACTCTTTCTCCTCAAATTGTTTTTGTTGTTCTTTCTCTGCTTTACGCGCTTTTGCTCGAGCTATGGCGGCTGCGACAGCGGCTTTTTTCGGGTCGTCCGCTTGGCCTTCAGGCTCGATGGAATCGTCCGTTTCCGCCTTGCTGGCCTGCTGCTCAGCTTTGCGTGCTTTT
>NZ_AEVT01000038.1 GCF_000189275.1 Vibrio sinaloensis DSM 21326
CTACAAACAGTCGCTATAAAATGGAGGTGGAAATGGAAAACCTGAATGCCGTAGAAATAAAGTCATTCGTTCCCGCTAAAGACTTTGAATGCTCTAAGCGTTTTTATCAGACAATGGGTTTTGAAATGGCATCTGAGTTTGACGGAATCGCATATTTCAAATCAGGCTCTTGTTCTTTCTTGCTTCAAGACTTTTACGAACCTGCTCACAGCAACAACTTTATGATGCACCTCTTAGTTGAAGATGCGCAAAGTTGGTATGCACATGTTTTAAAACTCAGTCTAGACAAAGAGTTTGGTGTAAAGGTTACAGAGCTTATTGAGCAGCCGTGGGGAATGCTCGAGTTTTGTTTAACAGATCCGAGTGGTGTGTTGTGGCGGATAGGCGAAAATCAGTAGCCTAACAAGGCGTTTAAGGCAGATTCCCAACGCTTGGCGGTTTGTATTCTAAGTTGGGTTTAGCGTTTAAGGTGTAATGGTTTAGTTTGGGTGGTAGGCGTTGCTCACTACTTAACGCGGCGTTAGCTGCTTACAAGACACTAAATAGTTCGTTGGTAATTGGTAATACTGAATTCCATGTGAAGGCGGTGAGGTAAATAGTGACAGGTAGCATTGTTGAAAGAGTAAAACTTACAATTCTTTTCGCGCGTTGGTGCTTAGTTGGGTACTCAGCGATTGTAATCGTAGGGTTCTTCTTAATTCCTTTTCCTGACTGGGTTATGGCTCCTGCATTGTTTTATACGCAAGTAATCAAAAGCATACTATTTTTGGTTTTACCCGAGGGAGTCAGTGCTGCTATCGCGGTTTTTGTAACGATTCTTACTCCGGGGTTCATTATAATATATTCATCTCCAGAGGAACGGGAGCGTTGAAAGTACGCAGCTAACAAGGCGTTTAAGGTGGATTCACAACGCTTGGCGATTTCAGTTCAAGTTGAATTTAGTGTTTAAGGCACAATGGTTTAAGTTTGGTGGTTGGCGTTGTTCACCACTTAACGCGGCGTTATACGCAAAGGCGGAAAATGGATAAATTC
>NZ_AEVT01000037.1 GCF_000189275.1 Vibrio sinaloensis DSM 21326
AACAGACACAGTCGCACTGCTGACAGTAGCAGTGTCATTAGTACCGTTGATGGTGACCTTGATAGTAGACGGAGTACCGTCGACAGAGGTAACGGTAAAGGTCTCTTCAACCTTATCACCAACGTTCAGTTGGTTAAATGCGCTGTTGGCGGTGAATACCCAATGACCATTGGCATCAATGGTTAAAAAACCGTGCGTGCCTGAGATTGAATTTGGCGTAAAGGTGTTATCCGGGTAATCGACATCGGTACTGGTTAGGGTTCCAGATGTGGTTATTGCCGTGTCTGTTTCATCGACAACCACAGTCGCGCTGCTTACGGTTGCCGCATCATTTGTACCGTTGATGGTCACTTTAATCGTGGATGGAGTGCCATCGACAGACGTTACTGTGAATGTCTCTTCAACTTTATCGCCGACATTGAGTTGGTTGAATTCACTGTTGGCGGTAAATACCCAATGCCCATTGCCATCGATGGTTAGGTCGCCGTGCGTGCCTTGCTGAGTTGAAGCAGTAAAGGCATTATCTTGGTTATCGACATCGGTGCTGGTTAGGGTACCAGAGGTTGTGATTGCTGAGTCAGTTTCATCAACAGACACAGTCGCACTGCTAACCGTAGCAGCATCATTAGTGCCGTTGATGGTGACCTTGATAGTAGAAGGAGTACCGTCGACAGAGGTAACCGTAAAGGTCTCTTCAA
>NZ_AEVT01000036.1 GCF_000189275.1 Vibrio sinaloensis DSM 21326
CGTGCCGTCGTCATTAGTGTCTTCTGTGATGACCACGGTTGGCGCTGGCGTCGCCGTGGTGTCACCCATCACCGCGCTGTCGCTGCCTGGTGCCGACTCGTTGCCCGCTTGGTCCACAATCGTCGCCGTCACAGTGATGCTGCCGCCATCCGCTGGACGGTCGTATTGATAGGTCACACCGTTGTCGATGTCATTTTGATCCAGGATGCGATCTGGTTGGCCCGATACTTTCAGTGTATCGCCCACTTGAGCGTCTGCTGGTACTGTCACTAACACGTCAACGTTGCCGCTAATTTCAGTGTTGGAAATCGTACCGTCGTCGTTAATG
>NZ_AEVT01000035.1 GCF_000189275.1 Vibrio sinaloensis DSM 21326
GATTCACAGAGGAGTTTTATATGTCCAAGTCTGATGTTTTTCATCTCGGCCTCACCAAAAACGATTTACAAGGGGCCCAGCTCGCCATCGTCCCTGGCGATCCTGAGCGTGTGGAAAAGATCGCCGCGCTGATGGATAAGCCGGTTAAGCTGGCATCTCACCGCGAATTCACCTCCTGGCGCGCTGAGCTGGATGGCAAAGCAGTTATCGTTTGCTCTACCGGTATCGGCGGCCCGTCTACTTCTATTGCCGTGGAAGAACTGGCGCAACTGGGTATTCGTACCTTCTTGCGTATCGGCACCACGGGGGCTATTCAGCCGCACATCAACGTCGGCGACGTTCTGGTAACGACCGCATCCGTACGTCTGGATGGGGCGAGCCTGCATTTTGCGCCGATGGAATTCCCGGCGGTTGCC
>NZ_AEVT01000034.1 GCF_000189275.1 Vibrio sinaloensis DSM 21326
TTATCTACTGACCAGTAAACAACTGTGCCACTTTTACCAGCACCAACCTTTTTGTCTGCTTGGACTATTTCTAGTGAGAAACCATTTATATCAAGCGCTGTGAAGTCAAAGTCAGGATGGTAAACCGGAACGGCTTCTGGAAAAGCTTTCTTGTACCATTCAAGCCCTTTCGCTACATCTAGGACATGAACAAGAACCGCTGATGGATTCATAATTTTTCTCCAACCACATAACGCCCAATTAAGTTGTGAGCAACGCTGCCACATTACCTAAGCACTTCACCGTAATCACCAAACCAATTGAAACCGAAAGTGCCGAGCGTTGCGAATCAGCTTGAATTGCTTGTTATGTGTTTAAAAATAAGGATACAACCCAGCAGGAGGTATGTTCTTTTCTGGACATTTTGAACATTTACCTCTAATTCCTGAATATTCGCCTGGTTTAAACTTATTCAATATCTCTGGCGAGAGAACTGAATTATGAGAACATTTATGACAATAAAATCCGATCCCTAGATTGAAAAATTTTAGCTTTTCAATCGTGAGTTCCTCATTATTAAGCTCCCAATCCCTGAGGTGGCAGTACTCTATCAGGTCCTCATTTGTCCAGTTTCTCTTACTGTCATAAACTCCATAGGCTGGCGATGGACCTTGGAAACTTGTTGTCCAACACTTTAATTCCCCACCTCTGTACCCATTGGCTCTGAGTTCTTCTATATTAGACGCCACAATGCCATCGAATAAAACGTATCTGCAAAAGCTATCAACATCGGCATCTAACACAAAACCTCTTTCGTTAAGTAGATTTACAATCTGTACTATTATGTTTTTAGGAATACTGCTCATTTACAACCTATAAATTTCTAATAAAAACACATAACGCCCTGTTAAGGGGTGAGCAACGCAATACCAAAGCCGCTGCATACCACCTTAAACACTAAAACCAACGCATAGAAAAAACGCCACGCGTTGCGAATCCCTCTTGAACAGTTTGTTAGTATTCAGACCCAACCTGTTACACCGAACTTAAAAAGAAGTCTTATTTGTCAGTTCTCTATCGTCTTAATACCACAGTTTTCACAGATCGTATGTCGAGAAAACTCATCCATAGAAGCTAAAAATGGACCAACTGCCCAGCCTTTGATTAACCCAGCAATAAACTCTTTACGCTTTTGATGTTTTACACCAGCAAAAGGACTTGGGTTCCTAATCAATACGGTAATATGTTGGGATTTAATGTTGCAAGCAGAACACTGATATTTGTCTATCTGATGAAGCACTAATTTTCCTCCTGAATACTAACGCC
>NZ_AEVT01000033.1 GCF_000189275.1 Vibrio sinaloensis DSM 21326
TCGAGGCAAACCTCGATAGCATATATACACGAGCAACTTTGGCTAAATGCACTTTATGTCACGTTACTTCTAGTTATCGCAATCATCAAAAGTAAATTTCAAAAACGCATATAACAAGGCGTTTAAGGCAGATTCCCAACGCTTGGCATTTTGCATTTCAAGTTGGGTTTAGTGTTTACGGTGTAAAGGTTTAGGTTAGGTGGTAGGCGTTGTTCACTACTTAACGCGGCGTTATGAAACCTTCTTAAAGTTCTGCTTTTGTTCCCAACAATGTCGCTGAAATCTGCTTTGATTTAGCTAATTGGAAGTTCTGAGCTTTCGGGCTGAACAAGTATCGCAGTCTCGCTAATACGCCGTACACGACTGGTGCTACAACCCAACAGTGCTCGGCTATTAGCCAACCGCATAGACCTTGCAAACGCCCTTAATCATAGTGCTTTCGGTATTCAAAGAAGTTGGGACTGATTCGGTGAGCTTATTCTTAGATTCAGTACGTGCACATTGCACAACCTATTGGTTTAATTTAAGTTTCATAACAATGCGTTCAAGCGGGACTCACAACGCGTGGCAGTTCTGGTTCAAAGTCTAGCTACGGTGTTTATGGCAGTATTGCTTGAATAGGGCGGTCGCGTTGGTCGCCCCTTAACGCGGCGTTAGCCATACACATTGTTTTTGGGATCAACGTATGAAAATGATAATTTGCAATGTAGCGTGGATGAAGCACTACGATGGTATCAATGACAGTGATTATCCTATTAATGGTGGTAAATACATTGATAAAAACGGATACGGTCATGAAGTACTTAACTTTCAAAAAAATGGGAAATACTGTTATGGCTATGTTCAGGCTAATAACTTAACGATAAATATTAGTCGAATTGAACCGAATGCAGGGGACTATATAGACGATGTGTTAGTGGTTTGGCGTTCTCGTTCTAATAGAGGTTCGGTGGTAATTGGATGGTACGAAAACGCACGTGTCTATAGAACTACCCAGGAACCAAATGATAGAAGAAGCTTTCACTTTAACGGTGAAGATCACTTTCCAGAATACCTGATTAAAGCTAAATCTAAAGACTGTACTTTGTTAGCTCCACAACAACGTTTATTTCCTGTGCCGGTAACTCACAAAGGGTTTGGTTCTCAAACTTTTGTTTCTTTTCTGGAAGCTGAAACATCTGAAGTGAAAAAGTTTAAGCGACAGTTAATGAAATATATATCCAGAGTTAAAGAAGGCCAGTTCTCACTACCAAATAAAGGTAAACGCGGAAAAATAGATCATGAGACAAAGCTGAAAATTGAGAAAACAGCTGTAGATCTAACTATCGATTATTATGTCCAACTAGGTTACATCGTTGACTCTGTAGAAAAAGATAACGTGGGTTATGACTTAAAAGCAACTAGTGGGAATAAAACACTTTACATCGAAGTAAAAGGAACTTCAGCAAAAGATCATACATCAGCGAACGTATGCTTAACCCCCAATGAATATAAAACCAGCAAAACAGCGAGCAGGAAATATCGTATCTGTATCGTGGTTAATTGTTTATCAGAGCCGGAACTATTTGAGTTTACTTGGGATCCAGAAAAAAGCTTATGGTTTAGTGAGCATAGCCTCACGAGCTTAAAAGTAACAGAATCAATATCAGCTAATTTGTCCATCTGCTAGTATGGCTAACAATCTGTTTAAGAGTGATTCGCAACGCGTGGCATTTTTACTATGCGTTAGTTTTAGTGGTTAAGGTGGTATGCGGGAGCATTGGTATTGCGTTGCTCACACCTTAACAGGGCGTTATGTGTCTATGGAGGAAAGAGTGATATCCGATATCTTAGAAGAAATTTTGACACCAGTTTCTAGGACGATTAATAAGGTTATTGGCTTTCTAGTGGTCGACGTATTCGTTGAGTTTGTATGTTATTTTCTGGGTAAAGTAACTTTGTTACTACTCACGCTTGGTAGGTTCCCTGATAAAACTAAATCACAAGAACATAAAGGTAAAATATCACTGTTCGGGCTTACTATTTTCTTTTCAATTTTAATTTTCATCGCACATAACAACCAAGTAGGCGCATAAAAAAACAAGTGACGGCGTATCAAACAGTTGGGGTTCATCATTCGATTTGCTCACATCTTGAGTTCGCCACATAACAAATTGTTCAAGAGTGATTCGGCACGCGTGGCATTTTTGCTATGCGTTAGTTTTAGTGGTTAAGGTGGTATGCGGCAGCTTCGGTATTGCGTGCCTCACACCTTAACAAGGCGTTATGCGACTAGGAAGGCAAATTATCTCATGTCCCTTTCTCGCTCTCTTTGGCCATCCATTTTTCGGTGTCGGCAACTCAGCATTATCGGCTCAATTTCTTGAATCTCTCAGGCCGTAAAACATGCCAAGGTTCACAGGTTGCCTCATTGGTTTTCAGTGCTGGTTTGTGGCGAGTTCCACTGGCTCCAAGTGTCGAAAGAGCAAGGCTATCGATGGTCAGTATTTGTTGAATGTTCGTCCCTGCGAAGTTAGGTGGTTTAAAGGCAACATTGTTGCTGAAAGGCCGCATTTCCTGGTTGTCGGGACTTTGGCTGTAACATAGTGACTCTGCTGTTTCTTGAATCACAAAAAGTGTTTGGTTTGTTTGTGGTTTTTCATGCTTAAGGTAGTCTGCATTGGGCCAAGTAGGCTAATGCGTGCAAATTCGCATAACAAAGCGTTTAAGGCAGATTCCCAACGCTTGGCGTTTTGCCTTCAAAGTTGGGTTAAGTGTTTACGGTGTATAGGTTTAAGTTAGGTGGTAGGCGTTGCTCACTACTTAACGCGGCGTTATGAGCTAATAGGGAAATCAGCATGAACTACGAAGAATTTAACCATTTTTGCGGCTCTTTTGCTGGAACGAGTCAC
Source organism: Vibrio sinaloensis DSM 21326 (assembly GCF_000189275.1). Lineage (GTDB taxonomy): Bacteria > Pseudomonadota > Gammaproteobacteria > Enterobacterales > Vibrionaceae > Vibrio > Vibrio sinaloensis. The sequence continues at coordinate 2,892 of NZ_AEVT01000033.1, forward strand.
GTCGTTCAATGGGGTAATTCCGATGTATGGAAGGTTGGTGGTAAAGTCTTTGCCATAGGTGGTTGGAGCGATGGTTCCCAAGCTGCATTCACGTTTAAAACCTCCAACTTAAATTTTGACTTTCTAAGTGATTGTGAAGGTTATAAACCGGCTCCATATTTTGCTAGTCGTGGAATGAAGTGGATACAGCAGGTTGAGACTTCAGGCAAACTAGACGATGACCTAAAGTACTATTTATCGGAATCATACCGAATTGTCGCGAGTGGTTTAAGTAAGCGTAAGCAACGAGAATTGGGCATAGATCACCTAGCTGAATCAGGCTCATAACAAAGCGTTTAAGGCAGATTCCCAACGCTTAGCGTTTTGTATTCAAAATTGGGTT
>NZ_AEVT01000032.1 GCF_000189275.1 Vibrio sinaloensis DSM 21326
GTTTTGGTGTTTAAGGTGGTATGCGGCAGCTTCAGTATTGCGTTGCTCACCCCTTAACAGGGCGTTATGTTACTTATCTAGGCTTGGAGGGTGAGATGAGAGTTAGACATATTTTACTGTTTTCATTCATTGTCTTATCTATATTTTCTGGGTTTCACTTGGCGCTTAGGTATAATTATCAACCTATAGAAATTGTTCGCATCACTGAAACTGACTGTTCTTCTGATTACAATTTCAGCTCAGTTCATACTAGTGTTACAAGCAATTTTGAAATGGCTGAAGCTTGTCGAGCGAAAGTTACATCTACAAATAAGGGGTACGTATTTAAACCCTTGTCAAATTGCCCTACTTATACCAAGGGGTGGGAGGTTATCTTATTTAGTAGTGAAAACTACTTTACTGGTAGCAAACGGCTTTGGATAGATTGCGAGCCTTATTTAGAGTTGCCCAAACCATCACGTTATAAGCTAAGTGAGTTAAATGATTTATTTGAACAACAGCTCAATCAATTACCGTAACATAACAAGGCGTTTAAGGCAGATTCCCAACGTTTGGCGTCTTGTATTCTAAGTTGGGTT
>NZ_AEVT01000031.1 GCF_000189275.1 Vibrio sinaloensis DSM 21326
TCAATAAGATACTAGCTATTCATTAACGGTAGAACCACTTCCGCTGTTTCTTGCACCGATTCAGTGTACTCTGGATAACGATCTAGTAAGGTGTTGACTAGTGCGTCGACAAGCAATAAAGCGCCCACTTTGGAAGCAAATGCCCCACCAGTCAATGGCCCCTCTGGGCGCGCTGCGACCAGCAGTTCATCCGATATTGCAGAGAGCGGGCTGTGGCTAATATTGGTCAAAGAAACCACCGGGGTGCCCCTTTGATGAGCCAGTGAAGCTGCATGGATCACTTCTTTGGTGCTGCCAGAACTAGAAGCTGCAAACCACAAATCTCCGGCGCAACTTCGCCCGGCGCTCATCGCGGCCAAATGGGTATCTTCGTACATAATGGCTTTTTTGCCGATTCGCACTAAACGATAGGCAAGATAGCGACCGACAATACTCGACGCACCAACACCCACACAGCCGATAAACGACGCCTCATGAACCAGTTCGCAGATACGATGCAAAGACTTACGATCAATAAGCTTCGCTGTATCTTGCAGACTGTCGACGGCACTTTGTGCCGAGATATCACAGATATCTCCCTCACCTTTCGGTTGATTTTGGCTTGCTGTCTGACTGAGATCGACCGCTAAGGCCATACGAAAGTCAGAGTAGCCTTTGTAGCCCATATCTCGGCAGAGACGTACCACCGTTGCTTCACTGGTTTTGGTATTTCGAGCTAAGTCCGTAATGGTTTGAAACTGGACATCATGAGCATTATCTAAAATGTAATCCGCAACCAGTCGTAACTTTTTACTTAATGGCTCAATGTTTGAACGTAGTCGAACCAGTAGATTTTTAGGCGAATTCACTAAGGCCTCTTTATATTTGTTTGGCTGAGCTAAAAGTATCAAAGACCTAGGCACATTGACACTCTATCGACGAGATTTCATTCCAAATTGTATCAATTGAGAGGAGCAGCGCCCCTCTCTCAGATCAAAGAGACATGAAACCTGCGTCACGCATTTTCGCGACCACATCGGCTTTTTGGCTAGCAGTCAGCGCTCGAATTGGTTGGCGAGGATCGCCAGCGTCAATTCCGTGTAGTTGCATCGCAACCTTACCTGCCGCAACGCCACCGTACTCTACCAAGACTCGAATAATGGCAATCACTTTATCCATCAAGGCCGCGACCTCATCATGTTTACCTTGGTTAAACGCGTCAATGATCTTTAAGTACAAAGGCGCCGCATAATTGTAAGTACTTCCTACTGCGCCTACAGCCCCTACTGCAAGGCCGGCAGGTAAGAACTCATCCACACCGAAAGGAATATCGAACTTACCACCGCAAGCACGTACACAACGTTGGTACTCGTACAAATCAGCATTATTGAATTTGGCGCCAGACAAATTAGGGATGCGTTGCTCACCCTTCATCAGGAACTGTTCCAGATCGAGATTCACACCAGACATTCCCGAATGGTAGTAGTAAAAACCTTTTGAGGGAGCCGCAGCCGCAACTTGAGCGCAGTACTCTACCAAGTCGTCAACGCTGCCTGGTTTGAAGAAACACGGCCCAATCGCAGAGGTCGCCAAGATATCCAACGTTTCAGCGTGCTGAGTCAGATTCAGTGTGTCTACGATACTGAGCGCTCCTGTATGAAGGATAAGATCCAGTTTTCCATCCGCAGCCTTAACCCAGCGTTCAGCAATCGCTTTACGCTCCTGAACCGAGCAATGGATGCCTTCACCGGTTGTCCCGCACACGTAGGCCCCCTTCACTCCCTGTTCGATCAACAGCTGAGCAATATCATCAATCGCCGTAAAGTTGACCTTATTGTTGCTATCAAACGGTGTATGTGGCGCAGCGATAAGTCCAGTTAGCTTTTTCATTTTTATACCTTTAATTTGAGATTACTGCCCGTAGCCTAAGAAGATTTCTGGAAGCAACAGGGTGAATTGAGGGAATACAGCCACCAATGCTAGAACGATAAACAGTGGCACCAACAGCGGGATAACGCCTCGAGTCAGAACATGGAACGGAATGTCACCAACCCGTGAGACGACGTAAAGAGCCATGCCCATTGGTGGAGTCAAAATACCGATCATCAGGTTCAAAATAGCCATCACGCCAAAGTGAACCGGATCAATGCCTACCGCACCCGCAACTGGAACCAAGAATGGAACTAGGAGCAGCAATAGTGCTAAAGATTCGATAAAGGTCCCCAAAAACAACAGCAATAAGTTGATCAGAAGCAGCAATACAAGTGGGTTTTCACTAATGGTCAAGAAGTAATCAGCCAACATTTGTGGTAACTGCTCACGCGCAACAATCCAGCCAAATACCGTGACACCCATAACCATTAAGGCAACCACCGCAGTGGTATTAACGGTTTCTTTTAGAATGTCGACAAAGCCGCTGAGCGTGAGCTGTTTGTACACCACTGTCCCGAGGAAAAGTGCATACAGTGATGACACCACTGCAGCCTCAGTTGGGGTAAACTTACCAGAGAAAATACCGCCAATAATGATGACGGGCGTCAGTAGCGAAAGGAAGGCCTCTTTGAATGACTTCAACTGCTCGCGGCGTGTCGCGCGAGGTAAGGTCATATAGCCACGTTTCTTACAGATAAAGTAACTCATGGTCATTAAAGCGACACAACATAACAGGCCAGGAATAGCACCTGCTAAGAATAAAGCGCCGATGGACGTATTTGAAACCACACCATATATGACTAGCGGTACTGAAGGGGGAACTAAAGGACCAATAATACAAGATGCAGCCGTCAATCCACCGGCAAAGTCATCGTGATATTTCGCATCACGCATCGATTTAATCTCAAGCTGACCTAAGCCACCCGCATCTGCCAACGCAGAACCAGACATACCTGAGAAAAGTAGGCTCGCCATAATGTTCACATGACCAAGACTGCCAGTGATATGACCCACCATAGATTTAGCAAAGTTAAAGATACGTTCGGTAATCCCAGCACTGTTCATTAAGTGCCCGGTAAGCACGAAAAAGGGTACCGCCAACAAAGTGAAGTTATCAATGCCACCCAACATTTGCTGAGCCGCAAAGTTAATCCCGGTACTGTTGGTTAAAACCAAAAACACCAGAGCGACGAAAATAAGTGAAAAGCCTACTGGCATACCTGCAAACAGCAGCCCTAGCCAGCCAAAAATTGAACCTGCCATAAGGAATCCCTACCTCTGTGCCACCTGCGAACCGGATGCGTTGGCACCCTTGTTAACGCAAAAAAGTTGTTTCGATATACCCAGCATCTTCTCCAACTGACGGAAAACCATAAAGACTCCACCAATCGGCAAACTGTAGTTCATCCAAGCGCTGGATACGCCGAGTGTAATCAACTCGAAAAATGCGGTGCGCTGAACGTGCTGATAGCCCAAATAAATAATGGCGAAGATTGACACAAGCACAGCCAACTCTAGTGACAGAACTAGGCAAAGGCGCATCTTTTCCGGCAGTTTATCTGAGAAAAAAGTGATGTTGACGTGAGTGCTACGTTTTATAGCGATCGCGCAACCAATTAACGACATATACATAAACAGAACTCGGGCGAGTTCCTCACTCCAAAGCGAAGGATCATTAAGTAACCAGCGAGTACCGATCTGCCAGGAAAGCACAACCAGTAGCGCTGCCATCAACGGCACGGTTAAGATCTCTTCAATATTATCAATAATTTTTCTTAACATCTTGAGCTCCATGGCTGACCAAACGCTGGCCAGCCCGAGTAATCGAAAACAAACTGGGTGTTTGCTTTCTTACATTGCTGCTAGCTTTTTAACGATTGGTTCACCGATCTTCTTCTCGAATTCGGTGTAAAGCGGCTGCATCGCTTCACGGAAAGGAGCTAAGTCAGGATACGTCACATTGACACCTTCTTTCTCAAAGAAAGACACCAACTCCGCTTCTTGCTTCTTGACTGATGCAGTATGAGCTTCACCTGCTTTTGCTACCGCTTTGGTCACAATGGCTCGCTCTTCATCAGACAGTTTCTGCCAAGTCGATTCGGAGATGATCACCATCTGATCATTGACGATATGATTCGTCATCGCCAAGTTGTCCTGAACTTCGTAGAACTTCATGGTTTTGATAGTTGGTAGCGGGTTTTCTTGGCCGTCAACCGCATTGGTTTGCAGCGCAAGGTACACCTCTGAAAATGCCATTGGCGTCGGTGATGCACCGGATAATTTCGCGTAGTTCAAGTTAGGTTTTGCATTTGGTACACGCAGTTTGAGACCTTTGAAGTCTTCAATATTATTAAGAGGGCGGTTAGAAGTGGTTTCACGCGTACCGTTGTACCAAGTATCCAAGGCACGCCAGTTAAACTTGGTCAGCATTTCTTCACGGATACCTTGGCCGAATTCAGAATCAAACATGCGGCGCAGGTGTTCATAGTCACGCGCCACGTAAGGCAATGTCACCGCTTCAGCACGTGGAATCCATAGACCCATACGGCCAAACTCTGCGTATGTGATATCTAAGTCACCTAAGCTAAGTTGTTGTAGCATTGCGCGGTCATCACCCAGCTGTGCGCTAGGGTATAACGCTAACTTCAACTCCCCTTTACTCATCTCTTCAATCGTATCAGCCAGTAGTTTCGCAGAAGTGTATTCAACTGAACCAACAGAGGCTTGCATCCCCATTTTTAATGTCGTTTCCGCTTGTACAGAAGCAGCGCATCCCAACGCCAGCATAGCAAGAGTCAATTTATTAATGGCTTTCATAGTGTTCCCTTTTATTCGATTTTTACCTTGTTTCACCAATTTCAAAAAAAACTTTTATTTTGTTTGAAAAAAATCTTCGTTATGGATTATTATTGCCGTGAAGATTATTTTCAAACCAACTTTTTACAAAATGTGATCGCGGACAAAAATTCGCCACCGTTATCAATTGGCAGACTGATTAGACGAATTGTGATGAATGAGTTTTTCACATTGATCCGCAACACAACGCTTATTTATGAGGCCCGTCGTGAGAACAAAAAGTTTAAATATCAGTGAATTAAGAGCATCCTTGTTAGGCCAAACTGTGGTTTCTATTCAACCCGTTGTTGGCAGTCCTTTAGAAAAAACCGAATTTATTGTCGCAATGGCTCGTGCTGCTGAGCAGGCTGGCGCTAAAGCATTTCGCATTGAAGGCGTCGAAAATGTCGCCGCCGTCGCTGCTGCCGTCAGTGTACCAATCATTGGAATCGTGAAACGTGACTTGCAGGACAGTCCTGTTCGCATCACACCTTTTGCTAAAGATGTTGATGATCTTGCCAATGCGGGAGCAACAATCATTGCTTTTGACGCGACCGATCGAATTCGCCCAGAAAGCCGAGAGCATATTGCCGAAGCCATTAAGAATTCAGGCTGTTTTGCGATGGCGGACTGCTCTTGTTATGAAGATGGCTTTTGGGCTGGCCAACAAGGTGTCGAGATTATCGGCTCAACTTTGTCGGGTTATGTCGGTGAACACGAACCTATTGAACCAGATTTGCAGTTGGTTAAGCAGTTTTCTCAAGCGGGATTCTTTACAATGGCAGAGGGTCGCTACAACACACCTGAACTGGCCGCCAAGGCGATTGAATCCGGAGCGGTTGCCGTCACCGTCGGTTCGGCACTGACCCGTTTGGAAGTGGTCACTCATTGGTTTAACTCAGCGACTCAAGCAGCAGGAGTACAAGAATGCGAACTCTCGCGATAGATATTGGCGGAACTAAGATAGCCGTCGGCCTAGTAATAGACGGTCAATTAACCTCTCGTGAGCAATTTTCGACCCCAGTAGCGAATAACGCCGAAGACTTTGCTCAACAGATCCTTACGCGCAGCCAACAGTGGCTCGAGTTAGTGGATTCGATCGGTGTCTCCACCACAGGTTTGGTGAGCAAGGCTGGCATTTCTGCTATTAATCCAGATACCTTGGCCTTTCCCACGCCCTTTCCGTTAGCCGATTGTCTGCAACAGCAAAGTGGCAAACCTGTCGCGATGTTGAACGATGCGCAAGCCGCGGCTTGGTACGAATACAAAATGCTGGACGACAAGGTTGATAATATGGCGTTTATTACCGTATCGACTGGCGTTGGGGGAGGAATCGTCATTAACCGACAGCTGCATAAAGGCAACGTAGGCTTAGCAGGTCATATCGGCCACAGCGTAATCGATAGCCAAGGACCAACCTGTGGTTGCGGTCAAACAGGCTGCGTCGAGGCCATTGCCTCTGGAACGGCAATCAAGAAAGCCAGTGACGCATGCTTTTCTCCACCGATATCCAATATTGAGCTGTTTGAAATCGCAAGCCATAACCCGCAAGCAGAAGCCATTATTGACCGGAGCGCTAACGCGATCGCTACACTCTGTTGTAACCTAAAAGCAACACTAGACCTAGACATCATTGTGTTGGGGGGCGGGATTGGCCTCGCTCTTGGTTATTTAGATCGTGTCAATCAGTTGATTCGGCAACGACCTCAGGCATTTCAGATTTCGGTGGTGCCCGCTCAGGGCGATTATGATGCTTGCCTGTTAGGGGCAGCATACCAATTCAAGGATTAGAATATGACTCTTCACGCCATTTCAGCCCCGCGACTTTTTGATGGGGTTCGCTACCATAATAACGCAGCGCTGGTTTGGCAAGGCAGCCAAATCAAGCAGGTACTGCCAATCGAGCAGTTACCTGAATCCATTCCTTGCCAACACTACACCGACAGTATTATCTGTCCTGGTTTTATCGATATTCAAGTCAACGGTGGCGGTGGCATCATGCTCAATAGCGATACCTCGCCAGCCGCGATGCAAACCATCTGTGAAGCACACCGCCAGTTCGGCACCGCTTACCTACTTCCCACACTGATCAGTGCGACACCCAGCCAGTTAGCAAAAGCGCTACAAGCAACAGAACAGGCATTGAACGATAATATTGCAGGTGTATTAGGCGTACACCTTGAAGGGCCTTGGCTGAACCCAAAAAAGAAGGGCGCTCATGACGCCAGTTTGTTCTACGCTCCAGAGATCGAATCTTTGGAAGGTTTGCCCTGGCTTAAACAAGGAAAAGTACTCGTTACCTGCGCAGCCGAGTTAATGGATACCAACGTGCTTCGCTGGCTAGACCAACAAGGCGTCATCCTCTCTTGTGGTCACTCCAATGCGCAATTTGACCAGCTCACAGAGCAGAAAATGGCATCGGTATCTGGTTTTACCCACTTGTACAACGCCATGTCTCCGTTTGAAGGCCGGTCTCCAGGCACAGTCGGCCGTGCACTGCTGACCGATCACGCGTGGTGCTCTGTGATCACTGATGGTATTCATGTTCACCCTCAGAGTGTGTTATTGGCTCATCGCATCAAACCCGAAGGAAAACTGTTGATCGTCACCGATGCAATGGCCTCTGTAGGCAGTGTTGATAACAAGTTTGAGTTGGATGGTCAAACCATTGAGTTGATCGACGGCAAACTGGTCAACAACGAAGGCTCTCTAGCCGGAGCGCATATTGGTATGGACGAATCTGTGGCGAACGTTATCCGGTGGGGGATAGAAGAATCTGAAGCGATTAAGATGGCTTCAACCTACCCTGCTCAAGCAATGCGCTGTGATGATCTTGGTCAGCTTACTCCAGGCTATCGCGCCGCTGCGACCGTACTTTCCAATGCGTATCAGTCACAAGCCGTGCTGGTTGATGGGATCGTCTATTAACCTACGACCAGAATGCACATGTTAGGCGCTCTCTTAAGCGCCTTTTTATTGATGTGAAATCAAGAGCTTGACCCTAATACGTTTTCCTTGAACAATAATCTTATCTTCAAGGAGTGTTCTATGTCAGACAAACTATCCACCACTGCCCTCGCCAAGCTGCGCCAGCAAGACGCAAAATCTCTGTTCACTGAACTCAAACAAGCGGGCTATATCAACCGCCACGAAGACAACTGGGTTTTAACTGAGATGGGGGCTAAGTTTGGTGGTGAGTACGTTACCCATAGCCAATATGGCAAGTTTATCGTCTGGCCAGAAAACCTGCTAATTGACCACAGTGCCTCAAGCGGGCAAAGGCTGTCTGCAACTCAAATAGGTCAGCGCTTTTCTCTGCCCGCAAAGAAAATCAACCAGTTGCTGCAAGAGCTAGGCTGGATAACAAGGCATGAACAAGGTTGGCAAGTGACTGCTTCCGGTGCAACAGTTGGCGGCCAACAACGTGAAGACAAAGAGAGTAAAGCACAATTTGTGGTTTGGCATGACACAGTAATACGCAACAAACGTCTCAAGCAATCGGTGGTCGAATTTTCAGGGCAAGACGCCGAGGCGCACGCCACCGATAAATCCTTATCCAGCTTTCGCCAAAAGTTCGAAGCCAAACACCGAACCTTAGATGGCCATTATGTTCGCTCGAAAGGTGAGTTGATCATCGATAACTGGCTGTACATGAATGGCATAGTCCACGCTTATGACCGTCAATTACCGATCGAGCAAGATGTTCTGAGCGACTTTTATCTCCCTGCAGGCAAAGTGTATCTGCAATATTGGGGGGATGAACAGGGTTCAACCAGCGAACAACAACGAGAAACGATCACCGCAATCTATGCTGAACATGAATTTGCGCTCATTGATATTTACCCAGAAGATATTGAACATCTTGATGAGCGCCTTCCAAGTAAACTGCGCGAGTTCGGAATTAAGGCGTACTGACCCCTAACACCAACGAGGCGGCGTGTGTTTTGCTAACCACTCGACTAAGCGCAAGATATTGGGCTGCTCCGTACCTGCTGGGGTCATTAAATAATACCCGTTGCCAGATAGAACACACTCATCGAAAGGCTGAACCAAGCGGTTCAGTTTAAGATCCCTTTCCGCTAACACCAGATCCCCCACCGCAATGCCATAGCCCAGTTGAGCAGCGCCTACCGCTTGATCTAACGTTGCAAACGTCTGGTTACGAGAGGACTTTTTCAGTTGCGGGGCAAAAGCCTCCAACCATAAATACCAATCGGTTTGTTCGACATTCGCATGTAACCAAGGTAATTCCGCTAAGGCACCCACTTTATCTTCGAATGTTTGGCTCACTTCTGGCCAAAGTTCTGGAGAACAGAGTGGAGACAAGCGTTCTTCGAACAACAACACTTGGTTAGTCGTTTTATTCTTGATCGCTTTCCCATACAAAATAGCCATATCAAAACTATCGAAATTGGGCGAAGACTGATGTTTGTTAGTGGATGTGAGCTCGACGTTAATATCAGGGAACTGCTGATGAAACTCCGCTAACCGCCCAAGCAACCATGAGGTAATACAGGTGGGAGCATTTAATCGAATGGTATTAGCACCATCGGCTACGTCCGTAATGGCTTTTCTCAACTGATTTACAATCTCTTCGGCGCAAACCACAAAACGCTCACCTTCGGGTGTCAGTGACAACCCCCTCGCATGTCGATGAAACAGCGCTACGCCTATCAAAGCTTCGAGTGTCTGGATCTGGCGACTCATTGCGCCTTGGGTCATGTTCATCGCTTCAGCGGCATGGGTAAAATTCAAGTGCTGTGCGGTCGCAAGAAATACCTGTAACTGTTTCGTTGAAGGGAGTCGATTCATCATACCTATGAGCCATGAGTTTTTAACATAGCTACTATGTATTAATTTCGCTTCTCCGCCAAGCCTTTATTGACTAGATTAACAACCAGAAAGAATAATAATTCACTAACAGACGTTTTTGGTGACTACCTAGAAATAAAGAGAGATCAAAGATGATTTCACTGGCTGAAAAATTAGCGCCTGAGAGCATAAAAAAATTAATACCTTATCAGTCTGCTAGACGAATTGGTGGCAATGGGCGCCTATGGCTTAATGCCAACGAGTTAGAACAATCTATCCTTTACGAGGAAAGCCAAGACGACTACACGCGCTACCCAGATTTTCTTCCTCATGATATTGCGACGGCGTATCAGGCATACTGCCAAACTAACCAACCCACGATGGCTGTGCGTGGTGCAGATGAAGCGATAGACCTCCTTATTCGCACATTCTGTAAACCGGGGCAGGATAAAATCGCTATCTGCTCACCGACTTACGCTATGTATGAGTTTTGTGCAGAGTCCCTCTCCATTGATGTCATTGATGTTCCTTTGCTTGCGCCGGACTTCTCTGTGGACATCAATGGGGTGGTTCAAGCGGCCGAACAGGCTAATTTGGTCTTTCTCTGTTCACCCAATAACCCGACGGGCCAACCACTCAAAAAACAATCCATAGAGACGATTTTGCAGCAAACTCAACAAGATGCCATCGTGGTTGTAGACGAAGCTTATATTGAGTTTGAACTGAGTGAAAGCGTGGTTGACTTAGTGGGTCACTATCCAAACTTGGTGGTGATCAGAACATTGTCTAAAGCCTTCGGCTTAGCCGCGGTACGATGCGGTTTTATCATCGCATGTGAAGCCATCATGTCGTTTGTCTCAAAGCTCGTTCCTCCCTACCCTATGCCAGATAGTTCATCTCGCATCGTAATCAATGCGTTGAGTGAACAGGGCTTAGCGAAAGTCGCTCAATCGACGTCAAGGTTAAACAAAACACGAGAGCAATTTATTCACCATATCGCAGAATTGGAGTGGATTGAGCACACCTACCCCTCCTCAGCCAATTTTGTGTTGGTACGAACCAAACCGTCGGTGGCCTTGTTCGATTATTTACTCCGACAAGGTATCGTCACTCGAAATCAAGCGCATGAACCGAGCTTGCAGCATTGTGTCAGAATCACGATAGGCTCAGAAGAAACCATGCGGGAAGTCGCTGAGATCATTAGCAATTACCCTTATAATGTAACCAAATAAAAGGCTTATCATGAAGAAACTACTGACCATAATCGCCTGCGCCTCAACACTCATTTCAACGTCTGCATTGGCAAACAAACCTGTGCGACTGGCTTCTGATTTTACCTACCCGCCTTTCAACTACATGGATGCGGACGGAAAACCGGCTGGTTTTGATATCGAGATTGCCGATGCTCTATGCAAAGAGGCGAAGCTTACGTGCACTTGGGTATCACAAAGTTGGGACTCTTTGATTCCAAGCTTAATGGCTCGTAAATCTGACGTGATTATGGCCTCAATGCGCATCACTGAAGAACGTAAACAGCGTGTTCTGTTTACCGATAAGTACTACCAAACCCCAGCACGTTTCGTTGCCGCCAAGTCAGAGCCTGTAAGCATTTCAAAGCAAGGATTAAAAGGCAAAGTTATTGGAGTACAAACAGGGACAATCCATGACCGATACGTCACTGACATGTTTGGTGATGTCGCCGAGATCAAACGCTATAACGGCCAAGATGAAGTGTACATTGATATGCAAAATGGTCGTCTAGACGTGACCTTTGGTAACTCGGATCAACTTTCACTGGCTTTCCTAGACAAAGAGATCGGCAAAGGGTTTGAGTTTGTAGGTCAAGCGGTCACTGACAAAGCGTACATTGGTGAAGGCACTGCTCTTGCTATGCGCAAGAACGACGAAGCATTAGCAGGCAAATTCAACCAAGCGATTAAAGCCATCCGCAACAACGGCACTTACGACAAAATTGCAGCAAAATACTTCTCGTTCGATATTTATGGTGAAGAGTTAAGTAAGTAGCATTTATCTAAAAGCAAAAAGCCCCATGATTGGGGCTTTTTCTGTTACTACACTACTTTGAGTAACGGGCCATTGCGGCTTGCTCTTTAGGCACCACGGTTTTGCCAATCGGTGCCAATGAAATGTAGGCCAGTTTTAAATGCTGCAGGGCAAACGGAATACCGATGATGGTAACAAAACACGCAACCGCAGACAGAATATGCCCAATTGCTAGCCAAATCCCTGCCAGTAGGAACCAAACCACATTACCAATCACGCCCAACGGACTGGTGCCAATATCCATCTCATTCGTTAACTCATCTCGCCCAATCACCTCTTGGCCAAATGGGAAAAACGAGAAATTACCGATCACAAAACATGCTCGGCCCCATGGAATTCCGATGATGCTTATAAAACAGATCAGCCCCACCAGCCACCAAGCTAGTCCCATGAAGATACCACCACACAGGAACCAAATGATATTACCGAGTGTTTTCAACACATTATTTCTCCTTATTAGAAAACCCTAACCATAGACGTTTTCAAAATGTTCTACAGTAGGAAATGGCTCATAAAAATGGTGTAAAAGTGCTTTCCATTCCTGATATTGAGCAGACTGCCTAAACCCTTGCTCATGGTCTTCTAACGTTTGCCAGTTCACTAACAAAATGTAGCGACTGGGATTTTCAATACATCTTTGCAGTTGATGGGAAATGTAACCCTTCATTGAAGAGATGATCGTTTGAGCTTTAGTAAAGTTTTGCTCGAACTCCGCCTCCAAATTAGGTTTCACATCCAGTATTGCGACTTCCAGTATCATAGTTTTTCCTTAACCTAAGATGAACAGTGATAAATTTATTGCATCAATCCTTGCCAAACTGCTGTTGCACCACTGACAGTACACAGCAGTAATGCCCCAGTGCGGATTTTCTCTTTCGGCAAAGAATGGGTCGTCAGTTGTGCCAGTTTATAGCCCAACCAAGACGCTGGGATAAGAGGAATCGAAATCCACACGTGGTGCCAAGTGAAGAACCCCGCAGGGATTTGAATAATCAATGAGATGATGGAGCTAAAAACGAAAAACGCAGACAAATTCCCGCGCAATTGATTGGCTTCTTGATGCTGTAAAAGCAAAGCCATCGGTGGTCCCCCGATAGCAGAGCTGGTGCCAAAGAAGCCAGAGAAAAACCCCGCGACACCCATGCGAGTGGGCGTAGGTTCAATACGAAATGGCAATAGGCTCACGGCAACAGCAAACAACACCAAAAGCCCAAGCCACAACGCCAGCAGCTCAGTCGAGACCATCACCAATAATACGCCACCAGCAATGGACCCTGGTACGCGTCCAATTAGCGCCATTTTCAATCCACCGATTTCGACACTCGCACGGTGCTTCAAGGCATTTAGAATCGAGATAAACAGCGCAACCAAACAGATTGGAGCCGGAACATAGTCTGGAGAAACAAGAATTAGCAAAGGCGCTGCCACAATGGCAAGCCCAAAGCCAATGGCAGTTTGAACGAACGAACCGAGGAAAATTAAAAATGCCGCAATCAATGCTGGTTGCGTGACCCATTCAGCAAACATATCGTTAATATCTAGTAACAAACAGAACCGTCATCATAATCTAACGCGATGAAATTGCGACCGATTATCGCGCTAAACCGACAAATATTTCCCGCTTGAGAAAACCAGGCTCACTCGCCAAGCCAGCGAGTAATGAATTGCCTGTGAGGGTCATACATTTGAGTTTGCTTGTCGAGATTAAAACGTCGCGATGGATTCGGATCAGCGCCCACACCAGCAAGGTACTGCCAGTTGCCCCAATTAGAGGCGACATCATAATCGATTAACTGAGTTTCGAAGTAAGCGGCGCCATATCGCCAATCCATATCTAGCTCATGGATCAAACAACTGGCTGCGAGCTGACGACCTCGGTTCGATAGGTAACCCGTGGCGTGCAGTTGCTTCATGCAAGCGTTGACTATCGCAAAGTCCGTTTCTCCTTTCGTCCAGCGATGAAACTTACTTTGATCCAAAGGCTTAGTCACGGTTGATGCAGTGATTCCTGAGCGAGCGAACAGCAAAGCACCATGTTTCATGGCATACCAATAGAAGTACTCACGCCACAGAAGCTCAAACACAATCCAATACGTCGACTCATTCGCGCCTATCTCATGTTCATAACGCTGAATGTACGCCACGAGTTGCGCCGGAGACAAACAGCCAAGCGCAAGCCAAGGGGAAAATTTGGTCGAATAACTCTTGCCCACCAACCCATTTCGAGTCTGTTTATAATGACTGGCAAAGTCGTGGCTAAAGTACCACTGACAGTGCTGCTGGCCGGCCGTTTCTCCTCCTAGATAATCCACGCGAGGGTCTGCTTGATGAGGTTGGCTCCTCTCTTCTGGTGGTAAAGGCGTTGATGGTAGCTCGCTGACCGGTAGCAGATCGCGAGTATTAACAGGCTCCATGCACTTGCGAAAGCGCGTAAAGGTGGCGGGAAGTTGAGCTAAAGTGAAAGGCAACTGCGATTCTTGAAACAGGCTATTTACCGACAGGCTAACGACCTTAAGGTAGGGAAATTGCTGCTTCAGCGTGTGCATCTGCTTAGTTTCATCCCAACCCGCACAGCGATTAACATACAAGTGAGTGACGTTATATTGCTCAATTAAACTCGGTAGTGTCTGCTCAGCTGTTTGATGAATAACCGCCAAGCGCTGTCCTTGCTTAGCCAACGAATGGTTGAGATCCTGTAGGGCTTGATCAACAAATCGGAGCCGATGAGCGCCGAGTTGTTGTTGGCCAGAGAATTGAGCCAAAAAGGGAGTCAGTTGAGGATAAAGGTAAACACAAATCAGTTGGTCAACCTCGCTAGCAGCCTCTGTGAGTAGTGGGTTATCGGCCACTCTTAAATCGTTGGTAAACCAGTACAAGCCTGTCTTGTGCATTCTTCCCACTCCCTTCTGAGTTAACAAACAAAAAATGATGGTTTGTCAGTCAGATATACGCAGAAGGGAGTCGTTTGGTTTTATTGCTTCAATACCCTAAGCTAACGCGACACGGCGAATAGGCTTGTCATTAATAGGTAAGTGAATCAATGCGGCTGCAAATGCCAAGACCACCGTTGACCACCAAATTGGTTCGTATGACCCGTAGTAATCATAGATTCTCCCCCCTACCCAAGCGCCTAAAAAGCTGCCGACTTGGTGAGTGAAAAAGACTAAGCCGTACAAGGTCGATAGGTACTTAGCACCGAATATTTGTCTGACAAGTCCGGAGGTTAATGGCACGGTACCCAACCAGCAAAAGCCAATTGCCCCACCAAAAATTGCAGCGGTGTGTTCGGTCACAGGTAAGGTGACGAACGCACCGATAACGATCGTACGCACAATGTAGAGCGCCGACATCACATGACGTTTGCTGAACTTATCGCCCATCACGCCCCAAAAATAAGAGCCAAAAATATTGAAAACACCCACATAAGCCAGTGCCATCGCCGCTGTTGAGGCTGGCAGCTGTTTATCGGCTAAGTAACTTGGTAGGTGAGTCGCAATAAACATGACGTGAAAGCCACAAACGAAAAAGCCCATGTGGATTAGCCAGTAACCTTTGTGTGAAAAGGCCTCTTTCAGCGCTTGTTGTAATGTCTGGTGCTCATCGCTCGCTGAGGCACTTTGCGATGCTTGCGATGGCTTCGCCCCTTTCATAAACAAAGCAAACGCAATCATGGTACTGCACAAAATGGCAAATCCTTGTAGAGCGCCTTGCCAGCCAAAATCACTCAGCATTGCCTGAGCACCCGGAATCATAGCGAACATGCCAAAAGATCCAGCGGCCGTGGTTAAACCAAACGTTTTTGCGGTATGTTCTGCTGGAACAACTTTAGCTACGGCACCCAAAACTATCACGTAGCTGGTCGCACTCAAGCCAAGGCCAACCAACACACCGAGAGAGAGGTATAGAACACTCGGTTCAACCGCAATCGATGTTAAGTACAAACCTAAACCATAGGCAATCGCACCCAGTATAATGATTCGCTTAGCACCGAAACGATCCGCCGCCATACCAACAAACGGCTGGAAAACACCAAATAGCAGATTTTGCAGTGCAATAGCGAAGCTAAAGAACTCACGGCCAGTTTGGAAATGGTCCGAAATCGGCATCATAAAAATACCGAAAGATTGTCTAATACCAAGACACGTGATCAGGATGGCAATACCTAGCCAAACCATTAAAGGGAAACGGAAAATACTCATGTTTTTGCCTTAGTGATGATGGTGGTGAGAGTGTTCGATGCCATCGGCAGATTGCTGATGACAGCCGCTATTGATCGCTTGCTGCGCCAACACTTCAAGCAATCGCGGAGAGTGATGAACGGCAAACAACGTGACCACCAGCAACAGGGTCATTCTCACAAGCTGAGCAAAAAGTGATTGAGAAAACATGGTTTGTGCCTCAGCGTAGTCAATAAAAAGAGCGCGAAGTTTAGTGACTTCAATCACATGACTCAAATGACATTTGAGCAAGTAAGCTATGCGAAAAATGCATAGTCATCAGCAATGGAGAAAGCGAGTGCTAGAGAAGGAAACCACAGGACTTATCGTCATCGATATCCAAGGCAAGTTGGCGCGTGTTGTCGACGACAGTGAAGGCATGATCAGTCAGTGTGAAAAACTGATTCAAGGCTGTCAGGTCTTAGGTCTGCCAGTGTTATGGCTAGAGCAAAACCCGCAACGACTAGGGAGCACGGTCGAAGAACTGCGAACACTGCAAACACAACCCGTCTTTGAAAAGTTCACCTTTGACGGCTGCAAAGACGCCCATTTTGCTCAGGCACTTGCTCAATCTGGCATTCAACACTGGTTGGTGTGTGGCATCGAAACTCATATCTGCGTCTACCAAACTGTTCAAAGCCTCATTGCCCTCGGTTATCAAGCTCATGTGGTCAGCGATTGCGTCTCATCTCGCAGTAAAGAAAGTAAGGCCTTAGCACTTAACAAGATGACTCAGTTAGGTGCCAAAACCACTAACGTAGAAATGTGTTTGTATGAAATTCTGCAAGATTGCCGCGCGCCAGAGTTCAAATCCATTCTTCAATTGATTAAGTAAATTGGCTTTAAAATTGATTGTCGTCAAACGTACATCGTTTATACCCTTTAGTGCGATGTAAATTAGACATCAGCTTGCTAGGATGCGCTCACATTCAAACGCATCCTAAAGCTTATGACCGCCAATATGAACAAAGTGCTGCTCGATATTGCACTCAACCTCAGTTCCAACCTCAACAGCGAAAGTCAGTATCAGCACCTGATCGACGGCATTGATCAAGTATTTCCCTGCGATGCCAGCGCTTTATTTGTCTTTGATGAAGATGGGTTTCTTGTTCCTGTGGCGGCAAAAGGTTTATCCAGCAGTGTGCTTGGACGGCGCTTCTTCCCGGCCGCACACCCACGCCTTGAAGCCATTATGCATAGCAAGCAACCGGTTCGCTTTGATGCCAACTGTGAGCTGCCAGACCCATTCAGCGGCGTATTGCTCAGTGAGCAAGTAGAGCTAGATGTTCACGACTGCTTAGGGTGCAGCCTCCACGTTGGTGGTCAGTTGGTGGGTCTACTGACACTCGACTCGCTCACCGTTGGCGCGTTCGATCGCATTGAACCTGTCACCATAGAAACCTTTGCCGCTCTCGCAGCCGCAACTTTGCGTAATATTGGCCAACTTAAAGCTCTGAAAGCTCAGAACAAAAAACAAAAGCATGTCACCGAAACCTTGATCCAGCAAGCTCGCTCAAAAGAGGGCGAAATGGTCGGTTTAAGTGAACAGATGCAGCAACTGCGAAACAACATCGCGACGGTAGCAAAATCAGACTATGCCGTTTTAATCACCGGAGAAACTGGCGCTGGTAAAGAGCTGGTCGCTCACAGCGTTCACGCCCAGTCGCACCGTAGTACCAAACCCATGATTTATGTAAACTGCGCCGCTCTGCCGGAAGGCCTTGCGGAGAGCGAGCTGTTTGGTCACGTTAAAGGGGCATTTACCGGAGCAAACAGTTCAAGGGCGGGGAAATTTGAACTTGCCGACGGCGGGACCATCTTTCTAGATGAGCTGGGAGAGTTGCCCTTGGTGCTACAAGCTAAATTACTGCGCGTGATTCAACAAGGCGAACTACAGCGAGTTGGCAGTGATAAGCACTTGCTGGTCAATGTTCGTATCATCGCAGCGACCAACCGCCAATTAGAGAAAGAAGTCGAACAAGGGCTGTTTCGTGCCGATCTCTATCACCGCCTCAATGTGTTCCCAATTGCCGTCCCTCCACTCAGAGCGCGCAGCGGCGACATCCCCGTTCTTGCTGGCTACTTGCTAGAAAAGGTACGCAGCCAATTCAATATCCCTAACCTACATTTACATCCAAAGGCCCTAACCCAATTGGAAAGCCAATCTTGGCCGGGTAATGTTCGCGAACTGGAGCACACCCTAACCCGCGCAGCGTTACGCGCCATTCAAGAGCAGCAAACCATCATTGGCCGTCAGCACTTCGAATCGACCTCAGCAAAGACGGAAGTGAAGTTCAGCAGCAAGTACTTTCCACAGCAGAGCACGGGAATGCGTTCATTGGTCGAAGACTACCAACGTGATTTGATTCAACACGCACTTGGTCAATCAAATGGTACCTGGTCCCAAGCGGCTGAATTTCTGCAACTTGATCGCGGAAACCTGTATCGAATGGGTAAAAAGCTTGGGGTCAGTCCAGAGTAGGCTTACTTGAGTTACGTCATTCTTTATCGAAACTATCCACCACAATCGCGCCCATAGAGGCCGGCATAGCGATGACAATAACACGGCGTAGTGAAGTATAAGGATCGCTCAGTATCGGCAGCTTATCAATGCACAGAAGAACCAAAGCAACCACCAGGGCCGCCATTAAATAAGCGGACACAATTCTGAACACAAATACCCCTTTTCGCTGACTCACATTGCGTTGAAACACGCTTTCATAGGTGTACAAAGAGAGAAAAATCAGAGACAAACTCACCAACATCATCAGGTTACCAATAGGTAAGGTTTCTCCAAGTCGCCAAGCTTCTTCGGAGAATGAAATCGGTACCGCCAAGGCGAATGCACCGACAAAGATTTGCCCGGCATCTTCAACGTTGAAATTCAGCTTCATCTACTCGACCTTATCTAAAGGGGCGTTGCTTTCACTCAAACTCGGCTTCACTAGGATTTTGGTGACCCCTTTTTGCAATACTAGGTTGTTTGGATAAGTAATCACATTACCACTCTCATGACGCAAAATGACATGGAACATCGTAATGTCGATGATCGTTCCACTGATATCGTCATCCTTATCCGAGACCTTCACTCGATCACCAATCCTGTATGGGAATACAAAGAAGATCAGCACACTCGCCGTCAGGTTGCTAAGCATCGACCACTGTGCGACCAACGCCACACCGAGCACAGCAAATATAGACGACAAGAAGAGAGACACGTCACCGAACCCCAAATCGAGCGCAATGGTGAATAGGGAGACAAATACGATAAACAGTGCAAAACTGAATGCCTTACTGACGAATTTTTCCCTCTCCAGCGAGACTTGTTTTTTCTGCGCCAACTTACTTATCCACTGCAAACCGAGCTTTCTCACTAGCAAGTAACCTGCGATAAGCAATACACCCAACAAGGCTTGCTGGATTAACGGTGACAACGACATTTATAGCTCCACTAGATAAATTTAAACTTCTTCAAAATGATGATTTCAACCACAGCAATCAACAGTAAGCTCAAGCAAAACAGAGTAAATGCCATAGGTTCATCAACTCCCGGGATTCCCCCGATGTTGACGCCAAGCAGACCAGTAAAGAAGCTAGCCGGAAGAAAGATTCCCGCAATAATCGAAAACAAATAGGTGTTACGATTCATGATTTCATTTTGTTTCTGGTTCACGCTGCCTAGGTGAAAGTTTATCTGATCAATGTAAAACTCTATTGACTCGTTTATTCGCAAGATACTGTCTAAGCCATTCTTAATCTGCAAACTCTGGGACGTTAGCATCGGCAATTGAGCATTAATCAAATCTTCGAAAACATAGCGTTGTGGCTTGATGTATCGACGGAGTTTGAGAAGGCGTAGGTGCGTCTGATTGATCTCTTTTATCGACATCGATTCATCTTGTTCAAGCTCCCCTATCGACTCCTCGATGTTACTTAGAAAATCGGCAATTAATCGATTCACGCTGTTCATCAAAGAGGTCAAAACAGAATCGAGCGATCGTGGGCCTGAACCATTTTCTAGATCACTTAACAATTGCGAAACGGCACGCGAAGGTACTTTTCTTGTAGTGATCAAAGTGTTGTTGAACCACAAAATTCTTAGACTCAACATGTCATCAGGCTCTGAACCTTGGTTGAGGTTAATCCCCCTCAATATAACGAGGAAACAGTCTTCGGAATAGGTTTCAAAACGTGGGCGAGTATCATTGGCCAACAAGGAATCAATGATCGCACTCGGCACTTGGTTAACTGCCAACCACTCTCGTAAGCCAGCTTGTTCACGCTGACAGTGGTACCAGTTACCTTGTTCGAAAGATTCAGCAAGGTTCGGTTTGGATACAGGTTTGGCCGTGGAAAAGCACCAACGCGAAATCAGAAAATCGCTCATTGGGTAAGATCCCTAACAATAAGTGGTTAGATTAAGCCCATATGCTTTAAATTAGGCTCAGGTAAGGCTTCAAACTCGGGCTTGGCGATAAAATAACCTTGTTGCAACGAAATGCCAATTGAATTTAGAAAATCAAACTCAGCTTTGGTTTCCACCCCCTCCGCCAGAGGTATAACGTCAAGCTGACGAAACATCTCAACGCATTGCTTAACAATAACTTGCCGACTTGGTGAATGATCAATGCCACGGATCAACGACATATCAATTTTGGCAATGGTTGGATGAAACTCCGCCAATAAGTTGAGTCCAGAGTATCCGGCTCCAAAATCATCGATAGCCGTCATAAAGCCCAGAGCGTTGTAATAGTCGATAATTCGCTTTACATGCTCTACATCATGCAGCTTTTCGACTTCCGTAAACTCGAACAGGATTTTCTCTGTCGGGAACTGATATTTAGTGGCGATACGTAACGTGGCTGCCATGCAGCGTTCAGGCTCGTAAATCGCATTTGGCAAGAAGTTAATGCTTAGCACACTGTCCATTCCCAACGAAGAGGCCAACTTTATCGCTTTCGCGCGACACTCTTGGTCGAATGCGTATTTGTTGTCTTCGTTGACCTGAGATAACACATGCAAGGCGGGTTCATTGTGGTTGCCTCTCACTAATGCCTCATAGGCAAAAATTTCACCGCGCGCCACATCATAAATAGGCTGAAATGCCATAGAAAAGTCGTCAACCTTCCACTTTTTGCACTTGCACTGTTCACATTGATTCGCGTACTTTTCGCCCTCGTCATCAACCAAAATCAAACCTCCAAGCACCAGAATGCTATCAATTGAATAGATAACAGAAGCTTAGCTTAGGATTGCTCGAAGCGCGAAAGGATGACAGGTAACCTAACAAGAGCGTCGCTAGAGAAGCTGGGTGAGGGCTCACCCAGCGGGTAAATGATTGCAGGGGCTTAACTCTCTATGTATTCAACCACCTCTAAACCAAATCCGGACAAGGCATGATATTTCTTGTTCGCAGAGGATAGCAGATTCATTTTTGACACGCCAAGATCCGCAAGAATTTGCGAGCCGACACCTATCTGTCGAGTGGTGTGAACTTTCTTCCCAAGTACCGCCTTCTGCCCACTGTCTTCGGCTTGGTAGTGCTTCACACGGTTAACCACCGATTGTGAGCTTTCTGACTGGCCGAGAATGACCAGCACACCTCCATCATTGGCAATCTTGTGCATCGCCTTATCCAATGGCCACGCTTGTGTTCGATCTCGCTGAGACAGCAATACGTCGTTAAACGTATCTTGCAGGTGCACACGTACATTCGTCGGCTGCTGATTGATTTCTCCACGGCACAGGGCGTAGTGAATTTGGTTATCAATGGTGTCGAGATACGTCACCATTGAGAATTCGCCAAATTCCGTTGGCAATTGACACTGTGCCACACGCTCTATCGTCGTCTCATTGCTATTGCGGTATTCAATCAGGTCAGCGATTGTGCCTAATTTGATACCGTGCTTTTCAGCAAAGACCTCCAGTTCTGGTCTGCGTGCCATGGTGCCATCTTCATTGAGTATTTCGACGATCACTGACGCTGGTTCCAACCCCGCCAAGCGCGCGAGATCACAGCCTGCCTCAGTGTGGCCTGCGCGAACCAGTACACCGCCTTCTTTAGCCGCGAGGGGGAAAATGTGTCCCGGTTGAACGAGATCCTGCGCTTGGGCATCAGCGGCCACTGCCGCCTGTATCGTCACTGCGCGATCTTCGGCAGAAATCCCAGTGGTGACCCCTTGTGCCGCTTCAATCGATACTGTAAAAGCCGTCGCCCAAGGCTCTGTCGGGTTGGAAACCATAGGAAAAAGGTTCAAGTGCTCACACCTTTGCTTCGTTAAGGTCAAACAAATCAACCCTCGCCCATGAGTCGCCATAAAGTTGATGTCTTGTGCGCTGACATATTGCGCAGCCATCATGATGTCACCTTCATTTTCCCTATCTTCGTCGTCCATTAAAATCACCATCTTTCCTTGACGATAATCTTCAATCACATCTTTTATATTGCTTATCGGCATACGACACTACCTATGAGTTGGTTGAGAAGCGGCTGTAATGTAATCGACGCTTTGCGCCAATGCGTGGATGATGTTGTCCATGGTTTCCGGCGCTCTACCACGAATTGGGAAAGAGTCTTTGCGTCGATACATACGCAGTGGTTTTTCAATGCTGAATGGAATTGTGCGAGCGGCTAATGCAGGAATGATCGTGTTGTAATCAATGATCCCCTGACCTAACGCCGGAAATGTGAAACGATCATCGTGCACTTTGACATCTTTAACATGAAAATGACGGCAAAACGGCAGCGCTATTTTAGCCTCCTCTCCTGGGCTCAAATTGGGCACTAAAGAGACTGAATTACCCGGGTCAAAATTAAGCGCCAGAGCTTCACTTTCCACTTCGGAGAGAATTCGAACCCCATCGTGAGCGCTGGCAAACGCGTTAAAATTGTGGTCACCTCCGTTTTCGATACAAATGATGCGCCCTTTGTCTTGCGCGTAGTCAGTCAGCACCTTTAGGTTCTGCACGATTAAGTGACGGTCGGCAATAGGTCCCGTGCACGTATTGAGGTAAACAGCCCCGAGTTGCTCGGCGAAGTCGATTCGCGCCATGAACTCTTCAATGGCATTCGGCGAGGCAAGATTCATGGTACAGCCTAACGCGTCGGTAGTTAGCCCCTCTTTTTCCATCAGATTATTGAGATAACCTGCATGAGTGGCCGAAAACATATCGCTATCCAACTGGCCGACATAGCCTTGATTGAAAGCGAACTCGACCTTATTGACGCCCAAACCTTTGATTGTTTTCAGTGACGTTTTCAAGTCGTGGCCATCGAAAATTGCAGTGTTAATGGCCAGTCTATCTATGATAGTCATCGGTAATTTCCTTTACTCTTTTTGGGGTGGTAATCATGGTGTTTAATCAATGACTACTTTGAGCGCTGACGAAGGGCAATGCTGAGCAACTCTGCGTACCCCTCCGCTTGCCAAGCACTTCTGCCCACAAACACACCGTCTATATTGGGTTGAGCCAATAAGCCTTCGGCGTTGTCAAGGTTAACGCTACCGCCGCAGACAAGCGTCATGTCATTCGCGCAAGCTTGGCCATATTGCTGCTGCAAGGCTTGCCGTATGGCTAAATGAACCCACTCTGCCTCTTCGTTTGTCGCTGGTGTGCCTTGTTCGCCAATTGCCCAAACAGGTTCATAGGCAATGATCACCTGCGCTAACTGATGAGATTCAACGCCAAACAGGGCGATTTTAACTTGGCGGACAACCGACTCTATTGAGACCCCCCACTTCTTCTCTTGCGCGGTATCCCCCACGCAGACAAGCGGCGTTAAGCCATGTTTCAGGGCGGCTCGGACTTTGAGGTTGACTGTCTCGTCGGTTTCGCCAAACATCGCGCGGCGCTCAGAGTGACCAATCTCAACAACCGAGGCGCCACACTCTTTCACCATTAGCGGTGACACCTCTCCAGTAAAGGCACCCTGATCTTGCCACCCCATGTTTTGCGCACCGATAAGAATGGGCAAATTCGAGAAGCTCTCCGCCACTTGAGAAATGTATGGGAATGGCGGGATCACAAAAGCTTGAATGGTATCTTCACTCTCTATCAAAGCAGGCGTTACAGCAGAGGCCCACGCTTGTGCTGCACGCTTGTCTTTGGTCATTTTCCAGCTTGTTCCAATCCAGATCTTCTTCATGCTGCAACCTGCTCCGTCGCAAATTCACACATAAACTGAAGAATAAAAGCCATTGACATCGCCCCTGGATCCGGGTGACCAAGTGAACGTTCACCCAGCGTTTTAGCTTTGCCTGTTGTGGCGATCATCTGCTTGGTGGCTTCAACCCCGAGAGCCGCAGCGTCAGCGATACTCGGTAAATGTTCCGCCAAGTCACCTTCAAGAGTCTCACTCACTTCAACGGCAGCAACTAACGCATCAATCATGGTTTTATCCCCCGGCTTAGCACCACCGCGGTCATAAACGCCTTGTAACCCTCCGGCTAAAAATGCCGCTAAGGTTTGAGCATCTAACTCTTGAGCCCCTTTGATCGATTTAGCACCAGAGCGGAACAAGGTGCCAAAAATCGCTCCAGACGCGCCCCCCATCGTCGCCATCATGGTAGAGCCGATTTTTAGCAGCAGTTTGCTCACGTCTTCGGGCTGATAGTCGCTCGCAAGTAATTCTGCGACCGCTTTAAATCCTCGCTCCATACCTATGCCGTGGTCACCATCGCCGATGGCTTGATCATACTTAGTGAGAACCGGTTCACTGGCGACCATTTTTTGAGCGACATGCGCCATCATGTCTTTTGTTGTTACTGCATCCATAGTTATTTCCTCAAAGCAAATGAATCACACGGTAAATCAAACAGGTTTTTAAGCTCCTCATCGAGTTTCATGAGCGTAATTGAATAACCCGACATCTCTTGTGACGTACAGTAACTGCCAACGAGAGTGTCATGGACAGTGATGCCACGTTCAGCCAGCTTGGCATGAGCTTGACGCGTTGCGATGAGCAGCTCCATGTACGTTGACGCCCCTAGGTTATTCACCAGTAGGCACACTTCATCACCCGATTGATAAGGAAGGTCTTGGCATAGCTGATCAATTAAGCGCTCGACCACCTTATCTGCCGAGGTCATCAGCTCTCTTGAAACGCCGGGCTCTCCGTGCAGGCCCATGCCAATCTCAAGCTCATCGTCCGGGAGCTCAAAATTAAAGCTATTGGTTTGTGGTACCGAGCCTGCGGATAGCGCAACGCCAATCGAGCGAGTGTAGTCGCGCGCACGCTCGGTTACCGCAACGATCTGATCAAAATCATTGTAAGCCTCTGAGGCAGCACCCGCGATTTTGAGAACAAACAAGTCTCCTGCTGTCCCGCGACGCTCTTGAATCTTATCTAATGGGGCGGAGGCAACATCGTCCCAAACACGTATCGTGTGGGTGCGAATGTCATCATCATCGGCAAGCTCAGCGGCGATGTCGAAGTTCATGTTGTCGCCCGCGTAATTGCCATAAATGTAGATGACGCCTTTGCCATTATTGACCGCTTCGGTCGCTTGCAAAATAACGTTTGGTGCAGGTGCCGCAAAGATATCTCCCAGCGCAGCTGCATCCGCAAGACCTGGGCCAAGGTAGCCAGCAAACAAAGGCTCATGACCTGCACCGCCACCCGTTAATATCGCGACTTTATCTGCTGGGAAATCGGTTCGAATCGCCGCAGTCACACCCGGAAGGGCTTCTAACTTACCATTCATCGCGACCATTAGGCCCTCAAACTGTTCTTGTGCGACGTTTAAAGGCTCGTTAATCAGTTTCTTAGGTTTTCTCATCGGCTTACCCTTGCTGAGTGTGTTTGTTCTGGTAGCTGCTCGCCATACGTACGGTGAGCTTCAGCGCGTTTTCCATTGCCGGTGTCGAGGCGATGTTCTTGCCGTAAATGTCAAACGCTGAACCATGGTTGGCCGTGGCGATAGGGATCGGGATTCCCCCTTGCACCGTCACTCCACGGTCAAATCCCATCATTTTTAGCGCCGTTGCCCCTTGATCGTGATACATAGAAACAATCGAGTTCATCGCTTCTTTCTCTACCACCCACATGGTGGTATCGCCGGGGAACGGACCAAAAGCTTGAATGCCTTTCTGTTGGGCTTTCTCTATGGCAGGAGTGATGATAGTAATCTCCTCATCTCCGAACAGGCCGCCTTCACCACCATGTGGGTTCAATGCTTGAACCGCTATCCGTGGTTGCTCAAAGCCCGCCGATTTCAGGGTTGAATCCATCAATTCAATGGTTTCCAGAACGGAATCAACGCTCAAGTTATCAACAACATGCTTAAAAGGAATGTGCGACGTGACACGTCCAGCCCAAATGTCATCCACGACATTCACTTCACATCCAAAGCCATCAAACCCTGTCAGCTCGGCAAACCATGACAGTTCGTCTCGATGCTGCAAACCAGCTTTGCTCATCGCTTGTTTATTCAAAGGAGCAAAACAGATGCCATGTGTTTTGTGTGCTAAGGTCAAATCCACCGCAATTTTTAGTGATTCCAGAACGTAAGTCCCCCCTTGAGGGGTCGCTGAACCATACTGAATCGCGTCTGGGTGGGAGCTTTTAAACTTCAGGAGTACGGGTTTGCCTGCACTGAAATTAGCTTGCTCAAACTGTTCAACTACATCGTATTCAAAAGACGTTTGGGCGATATCCATCCCTTTACGCAGTTCATACTCATCGGCAATGATCAAAATGTTAGCCTGAAGGCGATTGGCTTCTTGCGCCAATACTTTAACTGCAACCTCAGGGCCAATGCCTGATGGGTCCCCGAGGACAAGTGCAATAGTTGGTTTAGTCATTTCTCAGTTCCTTGAATTATTTATAGATGTAGTCCACGAATCCAACGGACAACGCCGGGACATAAGTGGCCAGCAGCAGCACCGCAAACAGTACGCCGATGAATAGCACGTTGACTTTGGTTACCTGCCAAATGTCGCGCTTAGCGATTGAGCAAGCAGTGATCAAAACGCTGGCAACAGGAGGGGTTTGTTGACCAATAGAGATGTTGAGCGCCAACATGATACCGAAGTGGATTGGGTCAATGCCCAGCTCATGAATTAGCGGTAGTACAATCGGCACGGTAAGAATGATGGCCGCCGCGCCGTGCAAGAACACACCAACGATAAGCAACATGACATTAAGCATCATCAACACCACATATTTGTTCTCTGAGATACTTAAGATGCCAGCAGCCATCGCTTGAGGGACTTCTTGTTCCGTTAGGAATAACCCTAATACCGCCGACGTTGCGACCAGCAACATCACAACCGATGTTCCGGTTACGCCTTCCATCATCGCTTTATAGAAGAGTTTTAGGTTCATCTCTCTATAGATGAAGACACTGATAAGCAGCGCCAAAAGTACGGCAATACCCGCCGCCTCAGTCGCGGTCATAAAGCCCGATAGAATGCCGCCTAAAATCGCAAACGGGAGAGTTAATGCCCAGAACGCATCCTTAAACGCGACGCCCAGTTTACGTAAACTAAACGCCTCTTCGCGTGGTAAGTCATACTTCACAGCGTAGTAGTAACACACCGCAAACATACCTGCGGCGCCGAGCAACCCGGAGACGATACCCGCCACAAAAAGCTGCGAGATAGAAACATCGGCCATCGCCCCATAGATGATCATCGGAAGAGATGGGGGGATGATCACGGCAAGCGAGGCGGATGAAGAGGTGACGGCAGCCGAGAAACTTCCCGAATAACCGCGTTTTTTCATCGCTGGGATTAAAATTGAGCCAAGAGCAGCCACATCGGCGACCGCAGACCCAGAGATCTCAGCAAAGATCATAGAGACACCCACGTTCACCATAGATAGGCCACCACGTACAAAACCAACAATCGCGTTAACAAAGTTGATCAAACGAAGCGAAATCCCACCTGTGTTCATTAAAGCGCCCGCAAATACGAACAGAGGAATCGACAGCAGGGTAAACTTTGAGCCACCTTCGAACATGGCCAATGCCGCGTTATAGATCGCATCAACACCGGATGTTGCCACCATGCCCACCAATGCCACTGCACCAATTGCTACGCCAATAGGGACATTGATCATCACTAGTGCAATCAAACAAATTAAAACTAATATCGCACTCATTTCACTGCCTCCATCGCGTCAGCCATATCCTTTTTCGCATCACGAATGGCTTCTTTAATTTCTTCGTCTTCTTGTGTTGACCCTGAGCACAACAGCGCCCATGCATGGGGTAGTGAGCACAATTGGGCAACGATAAACAAAACCGCACCGATAGGCAGCGCCGACTGCGCAAAGGACAAGGTGACAAACTCTAGGCTGGTGAGCGTCTCTTCACCAAAAATTTCGAGTAGGTAGTAACTGGCCCACGCAACAACCGCGAAAAAACCGATTACGATGATCTCGCTAAACAGAAAGGTGATCTTTCTGAGTGTTAATGACATGCTTGCAACCAAACCACCAAACCCCATGTGTGAACGTTTCAGCGCACACAAGGCAGAGCCATAAAACGTCAGCCACGCAAGTAAAATGGCGGATACTTCGTCGTACCAATACAAAGAAGCGCCACTAAAACGAGAAAAAACCGCAACAATAATGATGGCGCTAAGTGCGATAAGAATCGTCATGGAGATAGCGATCAGCACTTTTTCTAGTATGTTTGAAATTGTGTTAATACCGGCTAGAAAAGACATCGTAAGCCCTCGCATAATTAAGCCAAAAAGGCCGCGCGTGATTCGCGCAGCCTGTTTTTAAGGGTGGTTATTTCGCAGATGCCATCGCTTTGTTGAGCATCACTTCGCCGTTATTCACGTTCTTAATAAAGTCGTCATAGATTGGCTGGCTTGCATTCACGAACGCATCTCGGTTCGCGACATTCAGCTTCATTCCACCAGCAACCAACTTATCTTTAAGCTCGGTTTCCAGTTTGGCAGCTTGTTGGTAGCCCCACTGTTGAGCGTTCGCAGCTGAGCTTTCTAAAATAGTGCGCACTTGCTCAGGGAATTTGCCGTAATGGCGTGCGCCGGCGGTGAGGTAAGCTGGCGTGTAAACGTGATTTGTGACACTTAAGTAGCCTTGTACTTCATGTAACTTAGCCGCATAAATATTGGTGTAAGGATTTTCTTGACCGTCAATCACACCCGTTTGCAGACCAATAAAGACTTCACTGAAGCTCATCGGCGTTGGGTTAGCTCCCCAGTTTTTGAACATCTTTACGCGCCAAGAGCTATTTGGAGTACGCAATTTTAGCCCTTCTAGGTCACTTGGCTCGTTGATCGGACGCTTAGCATTGGTGATATTACGGAATCCGTTTTCCCAAAAGCCGATCACTTTATAACCTTTCTTCTCTGCAGCAGGGGCAATGTAGGGCCAGAAAACGTCCTGTTCTATTTTTGCCACATGATCACGGTCGGAAACTAAAAACGGGAGTTCAAACAACGCCATTTCTGATACATGGGTTGGCAGCGTCGAGGTAAGAAGCGCCAGATCAACGGTGCCAAGTTTCAGCTTCTGCTGTACATCTTTGTCTTTACCTAACTGCGCAGCACCAAAGAACTTAAGGTTGTAGTCAATGCCCTGCTTTTTAAATTCTTCATTGGCAACCTCAGTAAAATACTGTGTTGTGTTGTACTGCAATGAGCCAACTTGTGCACTGGTTGCAACTTTAAGATCTTTAGCAAGCACTGCCCCTGAAAATAGGGTAGCTATGGCAATTGTTGAGTAAGTAATTGTTGTATTATTCATCGTTAGTTTCCACGTTAATCCATTAAACATTGTTTCGGTTTAGTTTATAAACTCTCTCTCTATCTCTTTGATTCGGTTAACTTTTGGTGTAGAAGGACCATCTGAAAACTCCGAATCTAACCAAGTATCGAGAATCGCTTTTGCGAGTTCGTGACCGATAACACGCGATCCCATGGTAATGATTTGCGCATCATTACTTTTGCGTGCTCTTTCTGCCGAAAACGTATCGTGACAAAGAGCAGCACGAATCCCTGGAACCTTGTTTGCAACGATAGAAACACCAATCCCCGTCCCACATAAAATAATGCCCCTTTGGTGCTTACCTTCGCTCACTGCAACACTTACGGTTTTCGCGATATCGGGATATAAAGTCGCGTTCTCAGGGTCGACCCCATAATCCACAAACTCTATCCCTTTCGAGGCCAAGTGAGACTTTAAGCACTCCTTAAGCTCAATCGCAGCATCATCACAACCTATCGCTATCATGTTTCCTCCTGTTCAAATGACCACGAAAGTTACAAATGATACTGAACGTTTAATCATCAAAATAACACTTGAACATTATTTAACTGAGATCATCGTCAACAAAAATACACAAATAATTAACATTTTCGTGATCGATACTAGTAACATTTTAAAAACAATTGTTCGACGCAGCAAACATCCAACCAAAATCACAAAAAATATTTATTAATTTAAAATCAATTACTTAGACCATAAATCAACAGTAACATTTAGTTACTTGTTAGAGCCAAAACTCTATTCTTAGTCGCAATACTCCTGCTCGATATGCGTTTTGATAATATGAACACAGCCATGAACTATTGAAAGTAATAAGATGCGAACATTTGTTTTTACACCTGAACATATGATTTAATCATTGAACATATGTACAACAAGGAAGAAAGTATGAACCAGCTAGGATTAACCCTGACACAAGTGACAGAGGCGGCAGCGCTTGCTGCCTATCAATGGCTCGGCAGAGGGTGTAAAAACGCAGCTGATCAAGCGGCAGTATCAGCCATGCGTAAACAACTGAATGCGAGCGAGATAGAGGCAAGAATTGCCATTGGAGAAGGCGAGATCGACGACGCTCCTATGCTCTATATCGGCGAAGAGTTAGGGCGAGGGGGCGCTAAAATTGATATTGCTGTTGACCCAATCGAAGGGACGAGAATGACCGCAATGGGACAAGCCAATGCGCTCGCCGTTCTCGCGGCAACAGAACGTGGTGCTCTATTACAAGCGCCCGACATGTATATGGAGAAGTTGGTGACTCGCCCGCAAGCTAGCAGCGCAACCATTAACCTATCTCAACCGTTGGAAGAAAACTTAATCAATATTGCACGTGCGCTGAATAAACCCCTCTCCCAATTGGCGGTTGCAACATTAGCCAAACCGCGACATGAGAAGCTTATCGCCCAGCTTCATTCTCTAGGAGTAAAAGTGTATGCGTTCCCTGATGGGGATGTTGCTGCATCTTTGCTGGTTTGCCTACCCGACAATGATATTGATGTGATGGTTTGTACTGGGGGAGCGCCAGAGGGGGTGATAAGCGCTGCAGTTGTCAAAGCTCTTGGAGGTGTGATGCAAGCTCGCTTGCTGACTCGTGACCATGTTAAAGGGGCAACGCCAGAGAACATTCGACTCGCTAACAAAGAGCATCAACGCTGTCTACAAATGGGCACCACTCCCAACCGTATTCTCACCCTTGATGACATGGTAAAAACTGACAATATTATCTTTTGTGCAACCGGAATTACCAAAGGGGATGTTGTAAATGGCGTGCAAAAGTACGCTCAACACCTAACAACTGAGACTCTGCTTGTACAAGGGGAAACAAAAACGATTAGAATGATCTCGTCAACTCATCAGGCAGATACCGCTAACGAGTTGATTACACTGAAAGTATAATCAAACGAACAATAAAGATGTGGTGTATCAAAACCTCAGCTTCAAAGGAAGAGCATGGACTTGACCAATATTGAACAAACTGAAGAAACCAACCTTCTGACTGAAATAGCCGTCGCCTACTATCAAGATGGCGCCACTCAAGAAGAGATTTCGAAGCGTTTTGGGCTTTCACGGGTTAAAATCGGCCGATTGCTTAAGCGAGCCCGAGACCAAGGCATTGTCGAAATAAAGGTTAAATACCATCCAGTGTTTGGGGCAAAATTGGAAGAGCAACTCAAAGAACGCTTCGGACTGAAACGCGCGTTGATCGCACTCGATCAGCCAACGGAAGAAGAGCAGCGCGCTTTGCTAGCCGGGGTTGTTTCGACCTACTTATCTTCAACCCTTAAAGACGGTATGGTGATTTCTGTGGGCCAAGGGCGTAATGTCTCCGCGGTATCAGAACACATCGGCGTAGTAAACCCGAAGAAATGTACCTTTGTCTCTAGTATCGGTGGTATTCATCCTCGAGGTGGAATGCTTAACGCCGACCATATTTCTCGTCAGTTTGCCAAAACATTTGGTGGAGTAAGCGAAACCCTCTATGCTCCGGCTTATATTCGTAATCCTGAGCTTAGAAATGCGCTACTAGAAGATGAAACCGTGCAGCAAACCATGGATATCGCGCGTAAATCAGACGTAGCGTTAGTCGGTATCGGTGACTTGAACGAGAGCAGTTATATGGTCAACCTTGGTTGGTTCTCAGTCCAAGAAATGGTTGAGGCAAGAATACAGCAAGGGGTAGTTGGTGAAGTAGGTGGTTATGATTTTTACGATATCAAAGGCCAAGTGCAAAACACCAAAATGAGTAACCGTGTGATTGGCTTAACCATAGCGGACTATCAAAAAATCCCTCAGGTCATTGCGATCGCCGCCGAAAGCAGTAAGCCCCTGTCTATTGTTGGCGCGTTACGTACCGGAGCTATAGATATACTCGCAACCAGTGTCGCCAACGCAATCACCATCCTCAATCTCGACGCCCAGCAATATAGTTAACCGCAACAAAAAAGGCGCTATATAGCGCCTTTTAATTCTTCAGTAGCTTAAGCTGCCCAAGATAATCCTGTCAGTACAACGGTTGCGGCGGCTACCGTGTACATAGCGATAATCGTTGCGACTTCTTTCGCCTCAAACCGTAACGCAGCTTTCTTTCCTTGATTGCTATCCTGAGCCAAGCTGTCAATGTTCATCGTATTGTTCATAACCACACCTTTTCTCCCAATCAAAATTGGTTAAATTATACACAAAATGTGATTTAGATCCACACGTTCTGTAATTAAATTACCAAAAATATGCTAATTTCGACACTTAAAAAGAAACTTAATTACATCAAACTAGGATGTATTTTTTACAACACCCCTTAAAACACTGACACACGCATGAGTAACAAGCTGAATTTGCGACGCTTTGTACACTAAATAAGTAAGCCACTCGGGGGAAAAGAACGCATTCATGGTTTCGTTGTTCGTCTTCTCGTTGTCAATTACACAACGGTTGCGATGTGAAATTTACAACACACACAGTTTTAATAAATATAAATATCATTTAATATCAACAACTTAACTATTGGCACGCTCTCTGCTCTGCCTGTGACAAATTATCAATAAGCGGACTCATCCGCTAAACACTTACTGTTACTGGAGACGCGCAATGTTCTGTATTCAATGTGAACAGACAATTCAAACCCCTACCGTGAAAGGTTGTTCATTTGCCCAAGGCATGTGTGGCAAAACATCTGAGGTTTCAGACTTACAAGACGTTCTGGTTTATACCCTGCAAGGCGTATCCTACTGGGCAACCCAAGCGGTCAAATTCGACATTATCGACAACGAAATCAATCAGTGGGCACCAAGAGCGTTTTTCTCAACACTGACCAATGTTAACTTTGACCCAGAGCGTATTCTTGAGCTGTCAGCACAAGCCGCTCAGTTCAAAGCTCGCCTAAAAGAGCAAGTAGTTGCTGCAGCCAAATTATCCGATATCAAGCTGGATACGCCACCTGTGGTTGCTGATTTTGAACTGCCAGCCAGCGCCGAAGCCATCTTAGCCTTTGCGCCTCAAGTTGCTGTCAACCGTGGCTACGAAACGATTAGCGAAGATGTAATTGGCTTGCGCCTACTCTGCCTTTACGGTCTGAAAGGGGCAGCGGCTTACATGGAGCACGCCCGCGTACTTGAGCAAACCTCAGACGACATTTACGCTGAGTATCACCAAATAATGGGCTGGCTCGGCACCGATCCACAAGATCTGAATGCCCTACTTGAGTGTTCGATGCAGATTGGTCTAATGAACTACAAAGTCATGGAGATGCTTGATCACGGAGAAACCGCCACATTCGGTCACCCAGAGCCAACAGCGGTTAACGTGAAAACGGTCAAAGGTAAAGCCATCTTAGTTTCAGGGCATGACCTGCACGATTTGGAGAAAATTCTCCAGCAAACCCAGGGCAAAGGCATCAATGTTTACACCAATGGTGAAATGCTACCGGCTCACGGCTATCCAGAGCTAAACAAGTACCCTCACTTAGTCGGTAACTACGGCAGCGCTTGGCAAAATCAACAAAAAGAGTTTGCTAACTTCCCTGGCGCTATCGTCATGACCTCTAACTGTTTACTTAACCCAAATGTGGGTCAATACGCAGACCGCTTATTTACCCGTAGCATCGTCGGCTGGCCTGGTGTCGCACATATTGAAGGCGATGATTTCAGTCAAGTTATTGAATGTGCCCTAGCGCAAGATGGCTTCCAACACGATGAAATTGAACAGATGATTACCGTCGGGTTTGGCCGCAATGCGCTTATGCAAGCGGCCCCAGCTGTAGTAGAAGAAGTGAAAGCAGGCAACATTAAACACTTCTTCTTAGTTGGTGGCTGTGACGGCGACAAATCTGAACGCAGCTATTACACAGACTTCACTGCTCAAGCGCCAGAAGACAGCGTAATCCTAACCCTAGCTTGTGGTAAGTTCCGCTTCAACAAAAACCAGTTTGGTGACATCAATGGTATCCCGCGCCTACTCGATGTTGGCCAATGTAACGATGCGTATTCTGCCATTCAGCTTGCTCTGGCACTGTCGAAAGAATTTGATTGCGACATTAATGAACTGCCACTTACTCTGGTTCTTTCATGGTTCGAGCAAAAAGCCATCGTCATATTGTTAACTCTGTTCGCTCTCGGTGTTAAAGGCATCTACACGGGTCCAACTGCGCCTGCTTTCTTGACGGATAACCTGCTTGCCACTATCCAAGAGAAGTTTGATATGCGCTCAATTGGTAACGTAGAAGACGATCTAAAAACTATCCTAGCCGCCTAACCCTACACTGCTCACGCCCAATACTTGCCTGCTCCTAGCTTAAGTATTGGGCGCTTTTCTATAAGAGAGTTACCATGTTTATTGAATGGCAAAACAATCAAGCAGCAACCATGCGTTGCAAAGATAAATGGCCCGAGACAGACGACGCTGTCAGTATCATCCTTGAGCCCAGTGATGGAAACAGAATTCAATTCAACGGATTCAAACCTGGTCAGTTCGTCTCTTTGGGAATCAAAATCGACGAAAAAGTCGAGTACCGCGCTTACTCTATCGCCTCAATGCCTGGTGAAGAGCATATTAAGCTGACTATCAAACGCGTCGAAGGTGGTCTTGTCTCCAACTACCTGCTCGATCAACTGTGCATTGGCGATCAAGTCAGCGTTCTCGCACCAACCGGTCCATTTAACAGCGTAGATTGTCCACCTCAAGATAAAGTCGTCATGCTCAGCGCTGGCTGTGGTATTACTCCTGTCATGTCGATGAGCAAAACTTGGTTAGCAGAACAAACCGAACTGGACATCGTGTTTGTCCATATGGCGAAAAGCGCCGCTCAAACCATCTACTTTGATGAATTGGAGACAATGGATGCAAAACACGAACACTTTCATTTGAAGCTGCTACTCAAAGACAATAGCGGAACACGTCATCCCCAGGGGCGGCTCGATCTTGAGTGGCTAAAAACTCTTTGCCCAGATATTGCGCAAAGAACCGTGTACTTGTGTGGACCAACGCAATTTATGCAAGACATGGAAAGAAATGCCGCACAGCTTGGGGGAGAGAGCAGCCAATTTCACCAAGAGAGCTTCACGCCGATTGAATCGCATCAAACGGAGCCTTCAAATGGCGGCGTAGTGCAAGTTGACGTCCCTGCTTTTGGCGTATCCACTCAAGTTGACCAAGGTGCAACACTGGCTGATGTGCTTGAGGGAAATGGGGTTCCGATCATTATCGCCTGTCGCAGTGGTATGTGCGGTTCATGCAAATGTAAAGTCACTAAAGGGGAAGTGTCTCGTTCCAGCACCGAGACACTATCTGAGCAAGATATCGCCAACGGTTACACACTCGCCTGCTCTAGCCAGCTTCAAAGCGATGTAGAGATAGAACTGGGCTAAACACAGCGAAAGCAAGTCTCAGGGCTGGCTTCCAATTGCAACTTATCTATGCGTTAAAGATGCGGTTAACGGCTTCTCTTGCCGCTTTCCGCATTCTTCACTCTTGTTCAAACATCTGATGTGATCGTCTTTCTATTTTGCTTAGTATGAATAATGCGGCTAACGAAAAGGACAGCACGATGAAAACAACATGGCTAGTGATGACGCTGATCAGTGTGGTGAGTTTTGCAGCCCTTGGTCGCCAATGCCCAGAGATTTTGCAATCGACGCAGCGACTTCTCAATACCGATCAAAGCGTAGACCTGTGCCAAGAGTTCAAGGGAAAGACCTTGCTCGTCGTGAATACCGCCAGCCAATGCGGCTTTACTTCGCAATACACTCAACTTGAGCAGCTACATCAGGCGTACCAACAACAAGGCTTTAGTGTTGTCGGCTTTCCTTCCAATGACTTCAAACAAGATAGAGGCAGCGAAGCCCAATCAGCTAAAGTATGTTACTTGGATTACGGCGTGACTTTTCCCATGATGGCTCGAAGCCAAATTAAAGGCAGTCAGGCCAATCCTGTTTTTGCTCAGATCAGCCAACAAGCCGGTGTCGAGCCACGATGGAACTTCTACAAGTATCTGATTAACCGAGAAGGGCAAGTGGTGGCTACCTTTCCCAGTTCTACCTCTCCAATGAGCACAACCTTGACCCAAGCGATTGAAAAACACCTTTAACGCACTAGATGCTTAAACTGTAACTCGACTAACCTTTGGTATAGGTCACAGCTTTGCATCAATTCAAGGTGAGTACCAATATCGACCAGTTGACCGTGTTCTAATACTGCGATTTGATCCGCGTGTTGGATGGTGGAAAGTCGATGGGCGATAATGATGGTTGTTCTGCCTTGCATCAGTTGGTCAAGCGCTTGTTGTACATGGTGTTCGCTTTCGCTGTCCAAGGCGCTGGTTGCTTCATCCAACAACAATATCGCTGGATCCTTTAATATCGCCCGTGCAATGGCGATGCGTTGCTTTTGGCCTCCTGAAAGACGTACACCACGCTCCCCTAAGAAACTCTGATACCCTTCTGGCAAGTTAACAATGAAGTCATGAGCGTGCGCTTTTTTCGCCGCCTCAATGACTTGTTCATCGGTCGCGTTGGGGTTGCCATAGCGAATGTTGTGCATTACGTCATTGCTAAACAGGGCTGGCTGCTGAGGCACTAATGCCATCTGCTGACGCAACTGGCTGGGCTCGCAATCGCGTAAATCGATGCCACCAATACGCACTGTTCCGTGCTGAGGGTCGTAGAAACGCTGTAGCAACTCGAATAAGGTAGTTTTGCCGGCACCGGAAGGACCAACCAACGCCAGCACTTTCCCTTCTTGTACCGATAGGTTAAGTCCTTCAATCGCTGCACTGTCGGGACGTGACGGATAATGAAAAGTCACTTGGTCGAACTGCACATCGCTAGCCACTTGATCGAAACTATCGATAGGCTGCTCTGGCGCAGTAATATCGCTCTTCACCTGCAAAATCTCGATTAAGCGCTCTGTTGCCCCTGCGGCGCGTTGCAATTCACCAAGCACTTCCGATATTGTCGCCACCGACGACGCAACCATAATGGCATAAAAGACAAACGCACCTAGGTCTCCTGCCGACATTGTACCTTGAATGACATCACTGCCTCCCACCCATAACATGCCTGCAATCGCACTAAACACAATCACAATTACGCCAGAAATCAGAATGGCACG
Source organism: Vibrio sinaloensis DSM 21326 (assembly GCF_000189275.1). Lineage (GTDB taxonomy): Bacteria > Pseudomonadota > Gammaproteobacteria > Enterobacterales > Vibrionaceae > Vibrio > Vibrio sinaloensis. The sequence goes on from NZ_AEVT01000031.1 coordinate 37,681, forward strand.
TTGCTTTACCCGCCGACGGCCAATGTCATATGCACGCTCCACTTCTACGGCAAAGGCTTGTTTTTCCTGAGGCTCGTAACTGTAACTTTGTACGGTTTTAATATGTTCGATCGCTTCACCTGCGTAGCTACCGACATCGGCCATGGAGTCTTGGCTCTGACGCGATAACGCCCGAACACGTCGGCCATAGAAAAGTATCGGAACCAGAACAAAAGGCACAGAGGCAAGCACAATCAGCGTCAACTTCACGTTCGTCGCAAACAACATCACAATCGCGCCAATACACATCAACGCGCTGCGCATCGCCATGGAAAATGACGAGCCAATAATGCTTTGCAACAAGGTGGTATCGGTGGTGATACGCGACATGATGTCACCACTGCCGTTGGTCTCAAAGTAACTTGGGTGAAGCCGAATAATGTGGTTAAACACCGCGAGGCGAATATCCGCACTGACTCTTTCGCCAACCGACGACACCAAGTAAAAACGAAAGAATGTACCAATCGATATCAAAACCGTAATCAACAAAATAAACTGGATCGCACTGCCAAGCTCTGCGGTTGACTGCTGGGCGAAGCCTTCATCTATGAGTATTCTCACGCCGTAACCAACCGACAAGGTTAATGATGCGGTGAAAATCAATGCTAGCAATGCTGCTGAGACTTTCAGCTTATAGGGGCGAATGAAAGCGGTCAGCTCAAGCAAGATGGCTAAGTTCTTGGATTTATCTTGCGCTGGCTTTTGGCTCGATGATACCGACATAGAGCTGGTGTTTGATTGCACGGACATGTGACCTTATGGTTCTTGATAGGCTTAGTCAGCTTACCACCAGCTCGGATTGGCAGACAGTTTTTACGCACGCTTCTGATACATAACCCAACAATTCCCGCGGTTTACATCACTCAATGTTGGCGTATGATAGCGAGCCTATCAGGCCAGATTGAGAATGACCATGCCATCATCCGCTACCACCACGATCCCTGTCGGGGTTCGCTTTATGTTGCTTTCCGCATTGGGCTTTGCACTGATGTCAGCGTGCGTCAAATACGTAAGTGAACATGGCATACCGGTGTTTGAAATCGTAGCCGCCCGAGCCTTGGTCTCTCTTATCATCAGTTACCTAGACATCAAACGTAAACGTTTGTCGGTGTGGGGCAACAACAAGCCTTTACTCATGCTACGCGGCTCTGTCGGTACCGTGGCATTAATGTGCGTCTACTATTCGGTCACGACACTGCCACTCGCCGAAGCGACCATCTTGCAATACGTACATCCTGTTTTTACTGCTTTGCTCGGTGTACTGTTCTTAAAGGAGCGCATTCAAGGTGCGACTATGATCTGCATTGCTTTGTGTCTAGCCGGCCTTGGGCTCATGGTGCAACCAAGCATGGCACAAGGTTCTGGTCATGAATTGCCGTTATTCAGTGTCATGATGGCGCTGCTCGGCGCCTTGGGTAGCTCTATCGCCTACGTAGTGGTAAGAAAACTTAGCCAGACCGAAGACAGCTCGGTGATCATCTTTTACTTCCCACTAGTGGCACTGCCAACGTCGGTATTTTTGATGTGGCAAGATTTCGTCATGCCTAGCCTTTATCTCACTTTGATGCTGGTGTTGGTAGGGGTGTTTACGCAAATTGGACAATATGGCTTAACCAAAGCCATGCAAACCCAAGCTGCGGGTAAGGCTTCGGCATACTCTTACGTTCAGATTGTTTTCTCTACCCTCATTGGCGTTTGGATATTCAATGAAATTCCATCTATTTGGACTTATTTAGGCGGCGGTCTTATTGTAACGGGCGCACTGATCAACGTATTTGGCAAGAAACTGATCCCTAGTAAACGACCGGCTTAATGTGCGGCTTGGGCTGGCGATACTCTTAGACCTCACAATACCAGCGTGTTTTTGTCCACAAAAATGCGCTGCTGCGTCGATTTATGGCAAACTGATCAACTATTGATAGATGCAATAAATAAAGCTCATGGAAGAGTATCAGCAGCAAATTGCGCAGCTTGAAGAAAAAGTTGCTCAGTTAGAACGTGAAAAACAGCGCTTAGAAGAAAAGCTCAACGCTGCTCTCGATGGCACAGGATTGTGCTTATGGGAGCAAGACGTCCCAACTGGCAAGCTCAGAATTTTCAACATGGAGTGGGGAAAGATGCTTGGCTACCAACCACATGAGTTGGAAGCCACGGTCGATGTATGGAAAAGTAAGCTTCACCCTGAAGATTATGATCTGGCCGTAGGTGCATTTGAAGCGCATTTAAATGGTGACGCAGATACCTATCAAGTGGTTCATCGAATGATGCACAAAGATGGTAGCCACAGTTGGGTGTCCGATAGAGGTAGAATCATTGAATATGATCACCAAGGTCAGCCACTTCGCATTATGGGTACCCACATCGATATCACTAACGAAAAGCGTTACGAACAAGAGCTGGCAAAGCTAGCCAATGAAGACCCCCTCACCGGATTGTTCAATCGCCAAGCGCTAAAAAATCACTTTGAGGCCTACTCGAAACAGAACGGCCAGCAACGCTCTGCACTGATGTTTATCGACCTCGATGACTTTAAACAGGTCAACGATCATCTCGGCCATAAAGCGGGCGATTTAGTCTTAATTGAAGTCGCCAACTGGTTGCGCCAATATGCCCCGCCCTCAGCATTCATCGCTCGACTGGGTGGCGATGAGTTTGTCATTCTTGCTAGCGAACAACCCCAAGATGAACTCAACCGCTTCGCAGACCACCTTCTCAGTCAAGCATCGCAACCCATCCTGCTGGATAATGGGGAAGCAAAAATTGGGTTCAGTATTGGTATCTGCTATTTTCAATCATCTTTGCACCCATTTGAAGAACTGTATGTGGCCGCAGACAAAGCCATGTATCAGGTTAAGCAAACAGGTAAGAACGGTGTAGTCAGCATCACGATGTAACCGAAGATCAATCAATGCGTGCGCTGTTTTAGGCGCACACCAGCTTTAGAGCCCATGGCCTTTGGTAACAGTGCGCAACCAATGTTAGCCACGATAATGATCATCAGCCCGAGCAACTGGCTAGCTTGATAACTCTCTTGATAAAACAGCACTTGCCACAAGGCGGTAAAAATCAGATTGGTGTAAATTAAAGGGGCCAACTGCGAGTTAGATTGCGCCATTTTATACGCCTTTGAGCGAAACACTTGGGTATTAATGATCAACAACGCTAACGCTATTAAGGTTGCAATTAACAATCCGTCGCTGGCCGTTGACGTGTGGACAAGTTCAACTTGATTCCAAACGCTGAACATTAGAAATGGTACAAGCACTACCGCCGCAAACAAGAAGGTCCAAAAGTTTATTTCAAACGCATTTAAGCTGGTTTTACTGGCGCGATAGAGAGCCAATTGCGAGCCCGCATTAAACATACCCGCCGCTAAGCCGACCAGCAGTTCAACCCTGAAGTTGACTCCCGATACGTCACCTGCCAATAAGACAACACCAACAAATGTCATCAACAGCCCGAGGATATTCAAGCGACTCACTTTCACGGAAAAGATTAATTTTTCTAACAAAGGGATGAACATCGGACCCGTGCTAAATAACACCACGCTCTCAACCAGGCTGAGATGAGTAAGAGAGTAGATAAAACACATCTGGCACAAGCCAATACATACTGCCCTTGCCCACAGAGGTTGCAGTAACTTTCTCTCTGGTAAACGCAGAGACTGACGAAATACAACCACCAGCAACAGAGCCGCAGGCACAATAAAGCGAAGAAAACTCAGTAGACTGGCTTCCATATGTTGGCTAAGAAATTTGGAAAACAAGCCGGTTAATGACAAACTGAATGTTGAAGACAACATAAACAAAACTGGGTACAACTGATTCGACATAACTCCTCCCGTATTGGCGCTAAGTCTAGGGGTAACCAGAAAAAATAAAAAACGCGTTATATTTACACCAACTGTAAGAAAAACTAACAGATGAAAAACTACGCTCCACTCAAGTCTCTCTATTCATTTGTCGCCGTCGCCGAAACAGGCAGCATGACCGATGCCGCTAAAGCGCTGAACGTCAGCCATTCAGCCATTAGTCAGGCGATTAAATCTTTAGAGCATCAACTTGGGCAACCTCTGTTTCAGCGTGTAGGTAGAAACGTGGTGTTAAACGCCAATGGTCGCAAATACTACAAACAAGTCGCCCCTGCGCTTGAGCAGATCGTCAGCGCAACACAAGACATAATAGGTGAGCAGCAAAGTCATCGATTAACTCTCAACATGGTCAACTCTTTGGCCATGCATTGGTGGATCCCTCGCGTAAATGAAATCAACCAATTTGCTCCGCAACTGGATATCCGGATCTCCACCTTAACTGGCAGCTTCGCAATGGAGTATGAAGGCGTTGATGTAGCAATCATTCATGGTAAAACCGACGACTGGCAGGATTACTATTGTGAACTACTCGCAGAAGACGAATTAGTTATGGTAGCCAGCCCTGAGCTTCTCCAAACGGGTGATTCGCCTAAAACACTGATGCAGCGTTATCCCGCGATAATAGCAGCGAATGACAGACGCAAGCATGACTGGCAAGTCTGGTGTGAACACCATCAGCTACCCGTGCCAGACAGTGGACACAATTTGAGCTTTGCCGCTTCCGTTCAAGCTGTGCAAGCCAGCGTACGACGCTTGGGGGTATTCGTGACTCATAGACAATTTATCCGTGACGACGTCGCGCATGGACTATTGGTTGAGGTCGGCGACAGCGTTCTTAACCCTCATCAGGACTTCTACTTTGCTTGTCCCAAAGAGAAACTCAAAAACGAACATGTGCTGACGCTAAGAAGTTGGCTTCGTAATGCCTTCTCCGCCTGATGGTCAGCTTTGCCCATCGATAGGAAAAGGGCTGCTCACCGTTAGCCGTTGGTAAACATAAGGCTAGCTCATCGGAAGCACCAATCCCCCCAACAAAATAACCACAATAAAATAGCAACAATTTTACTCATTCCACAGCACATCTCGGATTGCTTGGCTATCATTATGCATATGGTTTAATAAAATTAAAACGCAGGTGGCGCCATGAAGAAGCTGTTAAATGCTTTATTGCCCAAAAGAGCAATGCCCCCTTCAACGGCAGACAACGGAATAAAAACCAGTATTCTCGACTTGTTGTCTGAAGGTTTGATCATTTTTGACGGACAACCGGACTCGCACGCCATTTTTTACGCCAACCCTTCATTTGTTGACTACTACAAAACCCCACTAAACCAAATCATAGGTTGTAAGGTCAGCGATTTCTTTTCTCGCTATACCGAAACCCCATTTATTCAAGCTCTACTCAATAGCCAAGATGCACACTTATCTATCCCCCTGAACGTAAAAATAGCAGTGGATGGTGAAGACAAATGGCTGAGCTTGCACGTTGAAGTAATGAATCAAAAGGCGCAGCAATCTAAGTATTATGTCTTGCGCCAGACCGATGTCACGCAAATTCATCTTGTGCGCGAAGAGCTACGCCACTCAAACGCCCAACTGTCTCAGCTTGTCTCAAGTCAGAGCCGCAAGCTACATCAACATGACACTCAAATCGGTGTCATGTTTGAGCAGTCACTCGACAATATGCTACTGCTGGATGATGACCTCACGCTCATAGACATCAATGATGCAGCGCTCAAACTGTTTGGTCGCAGCAAGCAAAAAATAATTGGTCTTTCGGTATCTAGCCTTTTGAATGATTTTGATGATCAAGTCATCAAAGCGTCACTAGCAACAGCTGAAATGCACCGAGAAGTCCCGCTAGATACCATGTTGAAAGTAAAAAATCACATCGGCCTCAGTTCACTTTCTGGTTCCGTTCGCTACATAACAATTCGCAACCATGACAAAATCGTGCTCACCTTACGCGATGTCCATTCTCAGCACCTCGTTCAGAAGGAGCTACGCCGTAGCCAAAGCGAACTCGAACGAGTCTTACGTAATTTAAACTTGGCTACCCAAGCTGGAGGAATTGGCATTTGGAGCTGGGACTTCACAACCAATGAGTTGGCCTGGGATGAGCGAATGTACGAAATGTATGGTGTCGACCCCAACAACTGTGAAAACAACTATGCCATGTGGCAAGAGCGCGTGCTTGATGAAGACATCTATCCCGCCGAGCAAGCACTCAATGACGCTAGAGAAAGGCTAAGCCAGTTTAATGCGGAGTTTCGAATCCAATTACCAAGCGGGGAGATTCGTTGGATAAAAGCGGCGGCAGATGTTTTGTTTGACCACAACGGTGAAAATCCAATCGGTATGGGTGGCGTTAATATCGACATCACTAAAGAGAAGAATGCGCAAGAAAACTTTCGTCATGAAAGTGAAACCGCATTAGCCGCTAGCGAAGCCAAGTCGATGTTTTTAGCCAATATGAGCCACGAAATCCGCACCCCGATGAACGGTGTCGTCGGTATGTTGAGTTTACTTAGTGAAACCGAGCTCAACACTGAGCAGAAAAACATGGTGACCACCATCAAAGACTCGGCGCTCACTCTGCTGCATATCATCAACGATATCTTAGATTTTTCGAAAATTGAAGCGGGGCAAATGTCTTTGGAAAGCGTTCCCGTCGAACTGCAAAAGCTGATCGAAAGAACGCTGGATGTGTTATGCCTGCAAGCGAGTAACAAAGGTATTGAACTGTATCTCACCTACGATGCTAATTTACCTAAAGTCATTATGAGCGATAGCGTACGCCTAAGTCAGGTACTGCTCAATATCATTGGCAACGCCGTCAAGTTCACTGACAGTAATGACGACGTTAAAGGCAAAGTATGGGTTTCTGCGACACTCAATGATCATGAAATTGCACCATATATAGAGATCATCGTGGAAGACAACGGCATCGGTATGACCGAAGAGCAGATGAAGCGGCTGTTTAATGCGTTTACTCAAGCCGATACCAGCACCACTCGATTGTATGGCGGCACTGGTTTAGGGTTGTCGATTACTAACTCTCTGCTCGAATTGATGGGGGGTAACATCAAAGTCGATAGTCACCATGGATCCGGGAGTCGCTTTTACATTGAGCTACCATTTATACCCGCCGAAGACGAGCCTCATGATCCTGTTCCCGACTACCTCGCGGGTGCAAAACTGCTGTTCGTCACACAAGATGACAACATAGCGACCTTTAGTGACATCAATGTCTCTCAATATCGCTGTAAGAGTCGTGTAGTCCCGACCATGCAGAAGGCACTCACAGTATTGCAATACGCCGCCAAGAATCAAGCTTCGCTTGACGCCATCATCATAGGCCCAGATCTGTTCCACTTTTTCCATGAGCACCCCATCGCCAAATTCAACTCACCTTTGTTAGAAAAACAAAAGTTTATCTACCTAACACGAGAGCCAGGAGGAGAGGTCGGACTCGTCAACGAAAACAGTTATGTGATGGCATGTAGCCCGCTTAAACCCAGTGAGCTCTTTACCGCAATAGGTGTAATCCGTGGAAAAATTAGTTGCTCTTACAAAGAGGCAATCGAGAGCAGTCCATTGGACAAACAAGATCAAGAGTCTGAGCAAGGCCTGATACTCGTGGTCGATGACCAATCAACTAACCGAGATGTAATTAGCAGACAGTTGGATTATCTAGGTTACCAATGCGAGCTCGCCGTCCACGGCCAAGAAGCACTTCAGAAATGGAAGACGGGCAACTTCGACTTAATCCTCACAGATTGCCATATGCCCGTCATGGATGGCTACGAGCTATCGAAGCAAGTTCGCCTATGTGAGCGACAAGACAAATCTCTAGGTCATATCCCCATTGTGGCCATCACGGCGAATGCTCTGGTCGAGGCGTCTGAGCAATGTATTGCTGCTGGGATGGACGATTACTTGACCAAACCCGTAGAGCTCAAAACACTGTCTGAAACGATAAAGAGGTGGATGCTTATTTCACCAATGCCCAATGAAGCCAGCGCGAGCAAAGAACAAGAATGTCTCATTGCGGTCGAAGATCTGCAAACCTCTCAACCAGACCCAATAAGCCTGAAAGCCCTAGAGCAAATTTTAGGGACCTGCGACCAAGGTATTTTGGCGCCACTGCTTGCAGGTTATTGGGACTCAGTCCAAGAAGATATGTCATTGATCGACCAAGCACTTTCCACTCAACAAGCGGAATCATTACAACAAATCGCTCATGCAGCGAAAGGGGCAGCACGATCAGCAGGCGCTGAGCCGTTAGCCAATTATTTTGAGTCGTTGCAGCACAACGCATTGAGTCAAGATTGGGAGCAACTTAGCGAAACGATCAATGCCAGCCACAAGGAAGTGCAGCGCCTTGCACATTATCTAGTGAACCACTCATATATCGACAATACGGAAGTGACATTATGAGTCAATTTGATCCCACATTATTTACCATTCTCGTCGTTGAGGACCATAAGTTCTCTCGTCAGGCACTCATTGGCATGTTAGTCCGCAGTGGCTACGAAAATGTCCTATCGGCTAAAGATGGTCAGGAAGCCATCGATAAATGTAATCGAAATCATATAGATCTGATCATTACCGATATTAATATGCCCAAGGTTAATGGCCTCGAATTGATAAAATCTATACGACAAGCCAGCACTCAAATAGCCAATCATACCAGCATCCTTGCTGTCACAACCCTTTCAGACACCAGCACAATTTCCGCCTGTATGACACTCGAAGTTGATGCGTTTCTTGTTAAGCCAATTTCCGTCAAGTGCGTGCAAGAAAAAATCCAGTCTGCGGTTTGTGCTCCCAAGACGCTATTTCAGCAGCACCTCTATGAAGCCGTGGATACCCATATTTCACTGTCGGTTCCGTCTGAGGAAAAAGACAGCATCGAGAAAATTCGTCAAATTCAAAGTGAGGTGCACGAGCTCACCACATTGTCTGATCTTCGTGACGGCATGACATTAGTCTATGACATCAATGCCAATAACGGAGGCTGCTTGCTGAAAGCTGGTACCGTGTTAAACGAAAAGCTAATTAAACGATTATTCGAACTGAGCTCAATTATCGATTTCAAGACGCTACACGTCCGCGTAGACCAAAAGCAACTGGCCGTTTAGCTACCTAAAAGTCCGCCAGCTTAACGTAAACATAAGCTGGCGAACACCTACTATGCGATACGTCGAACCCTCGTTATCATCAAGAATAAAGCGGTCATCAACTGCAATAAGAAGCATAGAATGAACAGTGCTTGAATCCCTATCGCTGAGGCAAGATAACCCGATGACGCAAGTCCAAAAGGCATCAGCAGTTTGAACAGCGAGCCCGTTAGCCCTGTCACACGACCCAAGCAGTGTTCATCGAAGGCTTCTTGGCGATAGCTCCAAATACAAATGCTGCTATAAAGCCCAATCGCCGAAATCCACATAAATGACACTGCCAAACTCACCAATCCCGGCGAGATTAGTGGCAGCACGAAACCCACAGCTTCGAGAGTGATGGACAAAATCAAAAGCCAGCCTAAGCCTAATTTCTGGCGTAATTTGTCTGCACTGAAGGAGCCAATCAACCCTCCGATACCAGACGCCGCAATGAGGTAACTGACTTCAATCGCACTCATTGCCAGCTCCGCTTTGGCAAAGTAGATGGCTTGTATCCAAAATACCGCACCTGTGGTGTTAATCACCATGACCGCTAAGGTAATCGTCCACATGTTGCGTTCTGCTCGGAGAATTCGCCACCCTTCAAACAGAGCAGACAAGACACTTTGTTGTTTCGACGCCAACGCTGGCTGAACAGACAGTTTTTCCAACTGCCAGTAAGCGAGCAATAGCATTAATCCAACGCCGATAAAAACATTATGGATCGCCGATAAAAACATCAAGGCACCCGATAGCACTGGACCAACGGTTTCCATAAAGCTATTGAGTGCACTCATTCTCGCCACCGCAGTGTTTTGCACAGAGTGGTCAAGTGCGCGCTTCATCATCGACATTCGCGCATTATGATAACCGTAGTTGCAAGCCATCATGACAAAGGCCGCTGGGAATAACACCCACAGCGGATTGGCTAGGTACTCAACCGCAAAATAAGACAGGGCCACCATCAAAGCTTGTCCAATCAACATGACTTGTGACCAACGCTTCTTATCCACACGGTCAACCCAAACACCAATAAACAGCGCGAGCAATAAGTTAGGTAAAAACTCGACCGCTCTCATCCAACCCATCATCTCTGAAGATTGGGTTAACTCGAACACTAAGAGCGGTAAAGCGAGATTGTACACTTGAGCTGAGAAAGCGACGAACAGAGCGCTTGAAAACAGTATTTGAAATGGCCGATTCCGCCAGATTGAAGTGCGATTGGGTTGAGAAAGTGTCTCCATTTTCCTTCCTTTTGATTTCCATACGATTGGTTTATTATCGGAATTAAAAGATGAAGAAAAATAGAAGTTGAAAAAGGATATTTCACCTTTATGCGCTATTGGAATGCATTGGCTTTCTGCCAATACCACCTCACGACCACTCAGTTTGTGCCTGTCTCACTCGATGTATTCAGTACCGCGCTTAGCTGCACGCGCCGCAACGCTCAACTGTTAATCAAACGCCTTGTTAAAGAAGAAGTGATAGAATGGCAACCGGGAATCGGCAGGGGGAATCATCCCAAAGCAAAGCGACTGAAATGTTTGGCACAAAGAATAGAATTTCAAGCACACCGATGCTTAGAGCAAGGTCAAATAGAAGACGCAATCGCTTTGATCCATAGTGAAAAGCGCAATCAGTTTCTCTCCGAGTACTTAGCACAATATCAAGCTACACCAAGCAAAGCGCATATTCTACAAGTGCCTTTCTATCGTGGCACTCATAACTTAGATCCCATCACAATTAATCGCCGAACAGAACAGCATATTGCTAGCTACCTCTACGCAAGGCTGTTAAAACAAGACTCTCACAGTAACGGCTTCGAAGGTGACCTAGCCCACTCTTGGGTGCACAGAGGCGACACTTTATCGATTGTACTGCGCAAAAATCTGACCTTTCACGATGGCAATCCACTACTGGCTGCAGATGTAAAAGCACACTTCGAGCGATTGATGGCCTCTTCATCAAGCTCAGTGGCATTGTTTAGTTACATAGATAGCGTGATTGTTGATGGCGATTATCGCATCACATTTCGCAGTAACACTATGCCTTCGTTGTTGCCTAAGCTGCTTGCACATGGAGCAATGGGGATATGTAAAATGGTCGGTGACACTCTCTATGGCAGCGGTTCATTTATCCTCAAAACCCAAACCGAGTGGCAGACGACGTTAACGTGCAACCCTCATTATCATGGTTTTAGACCTTGGCTTGACGGCATAGAAATATGGAATATCGGTGACAAAGCGAAGACATTTGAGTTGAACAGTGATGTGGTCCATGGCAGTCATTTAAAACACAGCCGCAAGGGGTTTATCCGCCACCAGCAATGGGAACGCGGTTGTGTGCACAGCATGCTCAACCCCAAACGCCACACTTGGATGAGATCGCTTAAACACCGCCAATACTTACAGCAGATTATTACTTCGATGCCTGAGCCCAGAGGTCTAGATTGCGAAAAACTGGCGACGGCGACAGGCATGATGTCTGCCCCTAAGCCGATTGTGTCTCAAATGGCCTGTATAGAACGGTTTGACATTGCACCACCTTGCGAAGCGCTAACTGTTCTGACCTATCAGCTAGGCACTCACATCGCCAGCGCCAAGAGATTGGTTGAGACTCTTCAACTAGTGGGAGTCCCTTGCGAGTTGGAAGTGGTTGAATACCCAATCTTTAACCAGCTTACTACACTTGCCAGCGCCGATATCATTGTGACGGGGGAAGTGTTTAGTGACGATATCGAAATGTCTTGGTTAGGTTGGCTACTGGCCACTCGTTCCAACGACGCTTGTTACACCAGCGATGACCGAATTTGGCTGAATGAGAATATTCAGCGGGTAATGCAGTTCGAGTCAGACGCGGATAAGCACAACGCTTTTCAGTCGTTAGAGCGCGCGCTGATCGATAAAGGCATCTATCAACCTATGTACCATGTCGAGCAGGATCTTAATGTGTCTGAGAATGTCTCCACCCCTGAGCTACTTGCCAATGGCTGGATAGATTTCAACCAAGTCACACTGTAAACGCGGCGATGAGTACTACCTTTGCTTCTGAAGGTGGCGATAGTTTGCCATCACATCGCTATTCGGTTGGTACTGCGAGATTAACTGCTCACGCAATCCTTGTTCACGCAGCAACAAAAAGCTTTCTTTAAGGGCCTTGACGACTTGAGGTGACGTCTTTTTGCCCGTGACCAGCCACAACTCTTTACACAATTGGCGGACTTTCATCACTTCAACAAAATTATTGGGGTCAAATCCGTACTGCTCCATACGATAGTAGTAACTCGCCGTCACAAGCGGCGCAAAATCGACTCGGTCGGCACGAAGCAAGCGGATGACATCTTTCCCTTGCTCAACAGGAATACGATTTGTCATTCCTAGCTTCAGTAGCAGCTCTTCAAATGAACTCTCAGCTTGGGTAGCGAAGCGGAAGTCTACGAGTTCGTCGAGATCGATAGGTAGAACATCGGGTCCATCTTTATAGCGGTACAGGCCGACTTCATAGGGAGATACTTCTCCGATCCAGTGATACTGGCCTTCACGCTCTGGTGTACGAGAAATCGAAAAAAACAGACTATTTTCATCTCTTTGCGTGATGCGAATAGCCCGCTTCCAGGGAACAAAATGGACAGCCTCTATCTCCATGGGTAGCGATTTGGCCGCTTGCTCCACTATCGCTTCAACGAACTTCACCACATACCCTTCGGGGCGATGATCAATTTGGACTTGCAGAGGGGGGAATTCTTGAGTGTAGAGGTTAAGCTTGATTGGCTCGGCTGCAACGCTAGCGGCGAAAGCAGCCGCAATCAACAACGCCAAGCGACGAGAAAGGCTGCAAAGAATGGTCGAAAACATGAAATTATTTTTATTATTTATATAGTTAGAGTGAAACTATAAATTAACCATTTTTTATAGCAACCGATTATAGGTCTAACCATTGATTCGATCACGCAGACAAGAAAGCGCTTTTACTACCGACATAAAAAACAATAACTGGATCAAGTTACCCACTAAAATGGTAATTCAACTTGCATCATCACATCACCGTCGTAACGATCATGCCAGCGATAATCCAGACGCATTCTTGGTTCCCCAGAAGCTTTCGTACCAAAGCCCAAACTCAGCTGAACACCATGACTCAAAATCCATTCTTCTGCATCCATGTGTTGCAAACGCCCTTCCAGCTCGGAAGGAACCCAGATACCTAGGCCAATGTAGTTAGAGGCTAAGCTTTGGGTCAAAATAGGGTTGGTTTCGCTTTGGAGCACCCAATTCGACCAGTAGTCTGTTTCTTGCGCTGAGTCGTCTTGGCTCACAAAGTCATAAAGCTCATCCACTTTAGTCGCGGTGTACTCTATGCCCTCTAACAGCGAGAAACAAATCCCATTCGAGGAGTGGAACAACACCGACTCATTGGATAAATCAGGCTGATACATCTCGCAGGCACCCGCCGATCCGGAAAATACCGCCAGTAAAGTCATCAATTGCACCTTACTCATTCACACCTCTGATTTATCGTAGAATGCTTTTAATAATACGCTTTATCGACCAATTTTCGCCACACTTTAGGGGTGGTCAATTGTGAGATATCGTTACTGTTTTTCAGCGCATTGCGAATATCGGTACTGCGAACCTTAACCTTTTCTGGGCAAGCCATCACAGCCCAACGAGACAAGATTTCATCCGCTTTATAGAATTTAGCAAAATTAAGCAGATTGTCCGGCCCCATTACGAAAGTTAGCTCGCAATTTTCATACCGACTTTCTAGCGCTTCTAAGACGGCAAACGTCGTCACGCTTTCACCCGGAGTATGCAGTTGTTCTTCAATTGTCGAACGCTCCACATTGTCCATTCCGAGATCATCGATGAACTCGTCAACCAACTCACAGCGGGCTGTGTAATCCAGCATTTGTTTACCCCAAGCATGTGCAATGCTCGGCAGGAGAAGAACTCTGTCGTAGTGGGCGAGCGACTCGATAACACTTTTATGGCCGAGACTAGGTGGATTAAATGCGCTACCAAATACGGCTATTTTGTTCATTTTTTCCCTTATTTTATGCTGAAGACTGTGATCACAGTTTTCTATTAGGTGGATTTAGGTATCATAGAGCCTTGGTCACTTTACGAGATCACTTTAGCAAAAAAGGTCATCTCGTAAGATGATTAAATATCGAAACAAATTTTAACGTTATTGCTTGCAGGAAGGAAACAGAATGGAACAGTTGATTCGCGACGAGATGCGTGTACTGCCATCGATAGACCCTCATTTTGAAATTACCCGTCGTGTCGACTTCATCAAACGCAAATTGCAGGAAGCAGGATGCAAAGCGCTGGTTCTTGGGATCAGCGGTGGTGTTGATTCGACTACATGTGGACGTTTAGCTCAGATCGCAATTGATCAGCTCAATGAAGAGACCACTGGTGGCTACCAATTCATTGCCGTTCGCCTCCCGTATGGTGAGCAAAAAGATGAAGACGAAGCACAATTGGCACTTGGCTTTATTCAACCGTCTCACTCGGTATCGGTAAACATCAAAGCAGGTGTTGATGGAATTCATGCAGCAACCAATACCGCATTGGAAGGCACAGGCTTGATCCCACAAGATGCAGCAAAGGTCGACTTTGTAAAAGGCAATGTCAAAGCGCGCGCGCGCATGGTCGCTCAATACGAAATCGCGGGCTATGTGGGTGGCTTAGTTCTCGGTACCGACCATTCAGCTGAGAATATTACTGGCTTCTACACCAAATTTGGTGATGGTGCTTGCGACTTGGCTCCGTTATTTGGGCTAAGCAAACGCCAAGTACGAGAGGTCGCGGCTACTCTTGGCGCACCTGAGCTACTGGTGAAAAAAGTCCCTACCGCTGATTTAGAAGAGCTTGATCCGCAAAAAGCCGATGAAGATGCGCTTAACCTCACTTATGACCAAATTGACGACTTTTTGGAAGGCAAACCGGTTTCTCAAGAGGTGACCGAGCGCCTTGTACACATTTACAAAGTCACTCAACACAAGCGCCAACCGATCCCAACCATTTACGATTAACGCCTTCAGCCCACAGTGACCACTGTGGGCGATTGCTTATCCATAAGTGCGCAAAATAGAAAGAGCGCAACGTAACACTAAGCCGCCTAAAAACTCACCATTTATTGACCTTTTTATCTAGCTACTTTTATTCGTTTTCTCTAAAATACTCTTCGGAGACTGTCTTCAATTTCACGCAGTCGCAATAAAACATTAAACCTTACTGCTATCACGCTTGAATCAGTCCTTTTGTTTTCGAAAGTAATAAGTGTATTGGTATATGGATCAAGATAAGTTTACGAATATTTATCGCTTGCCAACCGCGATTCAAATCCGCATTGGTAAATGGCAACAGACCTTCAATGGCACTTCAGATCTTGTGATGCATCAAGCGATTGATGTTCGCAACAAGCAGTACCGCAAGCAAAACTATCTGCCTGCTGGTTGGTGTGTACAACTTTTTGATAAAGAAGATATTTCTATCACCAATCATGGCAAATACATTCAAACCGCAATGCGAACCATGCTTGACCGAAAAGTCTCTTACAAGCGCATCTATTTAACTCGCTTGCCACTGGAGCAAGCGGAGCCAGGCTTGATCGCGTTTAAACAAGAGTGGATAGCAAAACACAATCGAGTTGCGCGTAAGTACAATCAGATACGCAAAAAACAATTCATTAAAATGGCACTTGAAGAGCAAGAGACGCTCTATCCATCGATTGAAAAAGCACAGTTTGATCGAACCTTGTGGAATAAGCTGGCTATTTCAGAGCTGGGGAACCCTAAAAAGTTTGATAATCCGTACTTTGTAAAAAAAGCCAAAGTGTAATCATAAAGCAGCCTAGAGCTGCTTTTTTGTTGTCGGCCTAATATCTTGCGAGTATTTCCTCATACAAGGTTTTGCCTGAATCGCCTTTCGTCGATTTAAGTAAATCGACCCCGCGTTGAAGCTTCTCTACCAATTCAGTATCAGTTTGCTTGTTAAAAGCAAAATACACTTCCCCTTCTCGCACTAAATACACCGATTGAAACATCTTCGGGTCAACATCGACTTGACGAGACCACCAATAAGCGGCGCGTTCAGAGTACACTAACAAATCAATACGCTTCTTCATTAACTGCTCAGCAAGCACAGTTACGTAAAGTGCCTCTTGCATTGAGTCACGTGGTATTCCCATAGAGAGGAGACTTTGTTCACCAATATCATCGCGAATCACGCCAATCCGATACTGAGCCATATCCATAGGTGAAGCAATATTGATGTCTGAGTCTTTGCGCGCGAGCACCACTACTTTAATTCGCGCAATTGGACCAACCCAAAGAAACAGATCTTCACGATGCTCAGAGCGGGTTGTCGAAAAGAGCACGGTATTTTTTTTGGTCAATACTGTACGATAAGATCTCGCCCACGGCTGCAGTATCAGCTGATCTAAATCTATCGGCTCACCAACCACCTTACTTGCCTCAAGCAGCAAATCTACGGCATAACCGGTAATCCGTTCGTTATCTAGGTAATTGGCAGGAGGGTAAGTTTCGGTATAAAACGTGAGCTGCCTGAGGTCTTTTCGACTATCACTCAGTACCGTAGCTGAAAAGCTCCAGCTTAATAAGAAAAAAACTATCAAACGGTAAGTGTTTAACTTAGCCATAGACTCGCCCTCCCTAGCTCATACTTATAAACGTAGTTCATATGCAGAAAGTTCTAAAGAAAGTGCGAGTAGAATCTCACTATTACCTCTATGGAGGTATGGCCGCTTTATCTATGAGCAAAGTGTTACGCTAACAGTCCATTTTTTTGCAATGCGCGTTTAACGCTTGTACACATTTTGCCGAAACGTCGAATCTCATCAAACTGAGGGATCACCCCTCTGTGCATCGCCGCTTCCCAATAAGTGAGCTCAGAATCCACCATTTCGAGTAACTTCTTCGGACAGCCCATACAACTTCCTTTTAAGCCGCAGATAAAGGTTTCTGGCTCGTACAAAGGCAAGGTGACTTTGACTTGTTCGATGATTGAATACATCGCCGAAACGCGATCGGGTTTAGAAGAGGTAGGCATTCGAAGTGCGCCAACAAAGAAAGAGTTGGCGCATTATAGGGGCTGACGGAGAAAAGCCAATACCTATTGTGAGTAGTCTAATAAGGCAAGTTAGTAGTACTCAATACCTTCGCCTTGAGTGATTAAGGTTCCGGCTTGCTTGCTAATCACTTTGTCGAGTTCAAACAGCGATCCAATTGCCGCTTCACCACGACCCGATTGAACAAACTTACACACGGCATCCACTTTTGGTCCCATTGAGCCTGCAGGGAAGGTAAAGTCTGCGAGCCCTGCTGGAGTCGCCACCTTCATTTCTGCCTGATCTTCTTTGCCGTAATTACGATAAATCGAGCCGTCAGTCAAAATAACGAATAGATCGGCATTAATACGCTCTGCGAGTAATTCAGCTGTCAGGTCTTTATCAATCACACATTCAACGCCAACACTGTGTCCGTTTTCAATCGAAACTGGCACACCACCGCCACCACACGCAATCACTACGTTGTCAGCATTTAACAGGGTTTCGATTTGAGCCACTTCAACAATCTCTTTTGGCATAGGAGAAGGCACAACGCGACGGTAGTATTCACCATCTGCTTTAAATTGTTTGTCACTGCTTGCCATGATCTCTTGCGCTTTCGCTTCACTGTATACAGGACCAACAAACTTGGTTGGGTTAGCAAAGGCAGGATCTTCTTTGCTGACTTGAGTCTGTGTGACCAGTGTAGCGACATTCAGACGAGCATCGCTGTTGCGCAATTCTTGTTGCAACATATAGCCAACCATGCCACATGTTTGAGACCCTAGCACGTCCATAGGGTACGGCGTGGTTTGTGGTGAATACTCTTGGTATGCCGCATTTTGCTCCATCAGAAGGCCGACTTGCGGCCCATTACCGTGCACGATAACGACTTGGTGCTCTCCAGCAATATCAGCAATGTTCTTCGCTGCACGTTGGATGTTTTCTCTTTGATTTTCCGCCGTCAAAGCCTGACCACGAGCGAGCAACGCATTACCACCTAACGCTAATACAATACGCATAAACCTACCCTCCAGAATCGAATTTTGTGTATGGAATTTATTTGAATTGTTCGGTGGAGAGATTAATTAAATAAGTACAATCAAATCGTGATTATTATCGACAATATTAACCATGAATAAGAAGGGATATATATCCAAGAGTTCATAGACTGAATATTATTTCGCAAACACTCATTACTGTATATTTTTCGTCATTAAATAGCGAAAAAGGCTGAATAGTTAATTAAGTTATCAAGGCTAGAGCTAACAGTTTTTTGTCTAGCTTCTTAAACTCCATCACAAAATGGTTTACTGTAATGCACGCTCAGCAATAATTATCCGACCATTATTCAGTATGGGAGACACTATGAATATCAATAGTACGGCACAGGAAGTCCTCAATTTTTGGTTCGAAGAACTTGAGCCCAAAGACTGGTTTGTCAGCAGTGATGCAGTTGATAAAACGATTATCCAGCGCTTTAAAAGCCTGCTCGAAAGCGCCTCTAAGTCAGAACTTTATGCATGGCGAGAGACCGCAGAGGGTCGCTTGGCCGAGGTGATTGTCCTCGACCAGTTTTCACGCAACATCTACCGCAACTCACCGCTCGCGTTTGCACAAGATCCGCTGGCCTTAGCTCTCGCTCAAGAAGCCATCAGGTTGGAGCTTGACCAACAACTGCCCATAGAGAAACGTGCATTCCTTTATTTACCTTTCATGCATAGTGAATCGAAAGTTATTCATAAAGAGGCTGTAAAGTTGTTTAGTCAACCGGGTTTAGAGAATAATTATGACTTTGAACTAAAGCACAAGGTGATAATAGATAAATTTGGTCGATACCCGCATAGAAATTCGATATTAGGCAGAGAAAGCACACAAGAAGAAATAGACTTTCTTACTCAGCCAGGTTCAAGTTTCTAACAATAAATAACGTCAGTTTGAAAGGACAAACCCATTGAAAATCGCAATATTAGATGATTACCAAGATCAAGTTCGCCACTTAACCAGCTTTACGGCGCTGCAAGCCCATCAAGTCACCGTGTTCAACGATACCATAACTGACCTCGACGCTTTGGTCGCTCGTCTTCAGCCATTCGATGCTGTTATTCTTATTCGCGAGCGCACCGAAATCAGCCAAGCCTTGCTTAGTCGGCTACCTAACCTTAAGTTAATCAGTCAAACAGGTAAAATTAGCAATCACCTGAATCTTGATGACTGCACCCAACATAACGTGGCGGTTGCTGAAGGCGTTGGCTCTCCGGTAGCGCCTTCAGAGTTGGCTTGGGCATTAATCATGGCCGCCACACGCCACCTTCCGAGCTATATCGCAAACTTACATCAAGGTCACTGGCAACAATCAGGTCCACTTGGGTTAGGAACCTGTTTGCACGGCCGTACCTTAGGCATTTGGGGCTTTGGCAAAATCGGTCAACGCTTAGCGAAATTTGCCGACGTCTTTGGCATGAAAGTAATGGTCTGGGGGAGTGAAACGTCAAGAGCCAAAGCCGTTCAAGATGGATACCAAGCGGCACAAAGTAAAACGCAGTTTTTTCGCAACTGCGACATCGTCTCTCTAAACTTACGACTCAATAACGCCACGCGCCACATCGTTACCCTAGAGGATATCAATGCGATGAAATCAGGCTCGTTACTGGTGAATATCAGTCGTGCAGAGCTCATTGAACCGAATGCTTTGTATCAATCTCTGCGTGATAATCCAGATAAACTCGCCGCTGTGGATGTGTTTGAACAAGAGCCAGCAAACCACGCAAATCAACCGCTTCTCAGCTTACCCAATATCGTCGCTACGCCCCACCTAGGCTATGTCGAACAAAACAGCTATGAGCTCTACTTTAAGTGGGCTATCAACAATGTAGTCAGTTTTGCCAACGGTGCACCAGAAAACATCGCCAATCCGCAAGTATTGAGCTAGTGTCTCTGGCTTAATAACTCCGACTCACGAACTCGACTTCCTGTACTTGCTGTACACGATTGGTATAGGAAGCGAGTGCATACATTACATTGGCCAATAGATTTGCGTAGCGGAATAGAATTGGGGCTGGGCTGCGTTTCCCAGAATGCTCTATTGCGACTAGGGCTCTCACCACTTTTTTAGCCTGTGTACGACATAAATGCAGTTCTGCAGACGTGCGGTGACCTCCCG
The DNA here is from genome assembly GCF_000189275.1 of Vibrio sinaloensis DSM 21326. Taxonomy (GTDB): domain Bacteria; phylum Pseudomonadota; class Gammaproteobacteria; order Enterobacterales; family Vibrionaceae; genus Vibrio; species Vibrio sinaloensis. The sequence continues at coordinate 57,995 of NZ_AEVT01000031.1, forward strand.
GTAGAACAAACCCTTTAAATCCCCCGTCTAACTTTTCGCGTAGCGCATTGTAATCTTGATAAAGCTCTTGCAACTGGGTTTCATCAATCGCCAGTTTGCCGCGAACCGAACCATTAAGATGATAAACATTAGGCTGTAAGCGACGGAGTATGTCACGGCTGACATCGTCCAGCTCTAATGTCAGCACTAGACCAACGCGGCTACATAACTCATCACTTGCGATTTCAAAATCGCAGACAGGGCTATCTTCGTAAATAAAGGGATAGCAAATTTCACCATGGTCTTTGCTTACAGGTCTCAATGTTCGCTCCTTGTATCAATAAAAAAAGGGGCTCAACAGCCCCTTTCTGATCTTCCTAGAATAACGGAAAACTACTGATTAGAAACCTTTTTGTGGCCTTCTTGTAGGTGAACAAAGTCAACAAGGTCGTCGCCAGACACCTGATACGCTTGACCGAAGCCCTTCACGAACAACCCCTTCTCTGGTTTCATGTTGAACAGAACGAAGTCTTCTAGCTGGCTCAAACCGTCAATGATTTCACCGAAACGCTCTTTTAGTTGAGCGACCACTTGCAACCATTGCTCTGACTCACGCTCTACCACGCTAGCCGCCGCATCGAACGTTAAACGCTTACGAGCAAATAGCTGCTTAGAGCTATCTTCGTCTTCGATCATCATGATCGACACGCTTGGGTTTGCTTTAAGGTTACGAGCATGGCGAGCAATTTCAGAGATCAGTACAAAGTAACCATCCTGGTTTTGAACAAAAGGTGCATAGCTGACATTCGGACGACCCTCAGCGTCGACGGTTGCTAGCTGTAGCGTGCGACGCTCTTGGCGAAACTCTTTAATTTCAGGTCCTAGTCGGCCTTGCAGGCGCTCTTGTTTTACTTGTTGATCCATTATTGACTCCTAACTTTCTCTTTTTGCCAGCCTGCTTTTAGTTCACAAACTGGCGCTATTTTAATTATATGTACTATTTCTTGAACTCTTGTTGCCACTGCTTGAACTGTTCAACTTGTTCAGCAATGAGCTCACGCTTTTCGTTGCGACCTAAGTAGATCTTGAAGATGTTGTTACCCGCTTCACAGAAGAAGCCAAAGTGGTGACTTTCTCGTCCCATGAATGGCTTACTCACTAAAGCAATGTTTTTAACGTTGTCCAATTTAAGGTGACCGTGCAGTTCACCTTCACGCCCCATTAGGTTGTAGTAACCACGCGCAACCTTACCTTTAGGGAAAGGCGCCTTCACTTCGAAGATCGAGCCAAACGAGTGAACGATAGTCGTCACTGGTCCAAAGCCAACGAGTTGCTCAAGAATGGTTTGAGCTTGTTCACCAGGAACTAACGCAACCATTGCTTCAGGCAGTGCCGCGACCGCTTCAAATTCAGAAATCTCTAAACGCTCTGCGATTGCAGCTGGGAGTAAAGTAGGTTCTTGCTCAATTAACTGAGCCACTTGTTGCTTAATTGCTTCCATATTTTTCACTTATAACGAAACCGCAGACTCAACTGCAGTGGTTTGTTGAAAGGTTTGCTGTAAAACTTGAATTGCCGCTTGCGCTAAAGACACAGTCCAAAATCGTCCTGCCAGTGTCAGCACCAAGTAATCATCTTCGACTTGAGCCAATCCACGCTGTTGCCATACTTCAAACAGTGGTCGTAAAAACTCAAAACTCGACTGCCCGTTGAAATCAGGCAAAGCGATTTTGCTGACAACACCATGGTCAAAGCCGGACTTCAGTGCGGCAAACAGTGGCTCCAAGAAGTGTTGCTTGGTCAACATCACTACCGTCGAATCGCCAGACTTAATCGCGTTCATATAGCTTTCTAATGTGCGGTGATTCATCATGCCGAATCCACCTATGTTTCCGCCAGCACCGCAACCTATGGGTAAAACTTCCGCATAGGTTTTGGCTAAGCTGTTGTATTGGCTGCGTTCGCGATTATCACGAGTCCAGTGATTGACACTGAGCTGGGTTAAATGGTGCTTCGCCATAAAATCACTGCCGATTTTATACATCGCCGCTTTCTCGGCGGTGGTAGCCGGAGCTGGTATGCGACCTTTTTCAACCATATTGATCATTGGCGCACTGCCACCCACAACGAGCTGATACAAGTCGAGACCGTGCGCGCCTGTCGCCATAAAGTCGTTGAGATCTTGCTCAAACACTTCTTCGGTTTGGTAAGGCAAGCCATAGAGTAAATCGACGATGATTGGTGCTTGTTGGGTCGCGCTCAATGAGGCCACTCGCGCCATCACATCTTCGCGGTCATCTAGGCGTTTTGCGCTGCGGCGAACTTTCGTATTGAAGCTTTGAATGCCAAAAGAGTATCGGTTAAAGCCACCTTCAAGGGAGCGCTCAAACATTTCATCGCTGAATCGGTTGATACGTCCTTCAAGGGTGATCTCACAATCCGTAGACAGTGGGAAAGAGCGACGAATTGCTTTGCCAAGCCGCTCTACTTGCTCAGCAGAAAGATCGGTTGGCGTACCTCCACCAATGTACACGGCATGAAACAGGCCAGTTTGTGTCCAAGGCTGTGCCGCTTTTTGTGCGATTTCGATCATTAACGCTTCGAAGTAGTCATCCACCAGCTTACGGCTTGCTGCGTTTTGAAAGAAGTTACAGAAGGTGCATCGAACACGACAAAACGGGATGTGAATGTACAAGCATCGTTTGGCGCTTTTTTGACCTTGTTGATCGTATAACCGACTCAGAATTTCAACTTTCTGATCCGGTGGGATTGGTGAAGCCATTCCACCAGCATGCGCTGACTTTTTTTGTGGAAAAGCGTACCTGAGAGGATCGGGCGTATCAGCCCCTAAAATTGATTCATCAAATTTATAAATATCTAACATCTTATTAATCTCTCAACGCTTGTCATCCCTGGCTTCACGTCGTTTTAACTGAATACTGAAAACATGATAATTTGGGGCTAATGATAATGCAATTGATAATTGATCTTATTTGTATTGTGAGTAATAATCGCATTCCATTTTCAAGTAATCAGAGCTTTGTGAGGACAGTGTGAATCTGAAACGATACACAATTGCAGGAGGCGTCTCCTTGATGGTGCATGCAGCATTCCTGTTTGTCGCCCATGAACCTAAGTCTTTCGCGATGCCGGCAGGCGCCGATAGTTCAGTTGTATCTATCACGTTTACCCCCGCACCACAGCCGAAAGCTGCAGAGAACACGCCGACTGAAACGCCACCAGTAGAGCAAACCGTTGAACCACCACCTCCTCCACCTCCACCTGTCGAACCGCCTCCGGTTAAGAAGGTAGTGAAAAAGGCGCCGGTAAAGAAACCAAAACCCGTCGAGAAAAAGCCTGAGGTCAAAAAGGTAACTAAGAAGCCACCACCGAAGAAACAACCGCCTAAGCCTCAACCGAAAAAACCAGAGCCCAAACCGGCGGTTGAGCAAAAAGTGGTAAAAAAGGAACAGCCGAAAAAGCAAGACGTCAAAGAAGTAAAGAGTCCAGAGGCCACCAACTCAGGTATCGAGAAGATACCGGTCTTGGTACAAGAACCTTCCTTCTTGAGTAAGCCACGCCAGCCTAAGTATCCGAGAATCGCTCAAAAGAGGGGGATTGAAGGTACGGCAATGATCGAGGTTTGGCTCGACGAAAATGGCAAGCAAGTCAAGCAAGTACTCGTCTCGTCATCCGGTGCAACCATACTCGACAAGTCTGCGCTGAAAGCAATTAAGAAGTGGAAATTTTCTCCACACACAGTCGGTGGCAAATCCGTTGCTCACCGAGTAAAAATCCCAGTTCGCTTTAAATTGGATTAGTAATGGAACATTTAGAAAATATACAACAGCAACTTGGCCTTATGGCTTGGCCACTTATCATTTGTTCAGCCCTGACTGTAATGATTATTGCTGAGCGCCTTTTTCAAGTTTTAATCAGTATCGGTGTTGGCAAGCGTGTCATTCGTACTGAGTTAAAGAATGTATCCCCGACCAACAGCAAGGATATAGAGCAGTTAGCCGAAAAATTGTCACCTAAACGCCCTTTACTCTATAAAGGGGTAGCAATGTTACTCGCTCATCATTCGTTCCCTAAGACACTTCGTGAAGATGCCGCAGGCATGTGGCTACAAGAGAAACGTCACCAACTCAATTCTGGTCTGCGTCTGCTGACACTTATTGGTGTGATTAGCCCTCTTATCGGCCTTTTGGGCACCGTTCTTGGTCTTATTGAAATGTTTAAAGGCGTTGCTGCCTCTACTGGTAATATTACGCCTAACGACCTAGCAGACGGCCTTGGCTTGGCGATGCGTACGACCGCTGCGGGTCTTTTAATTGCACTCCCTGCTATTGCGGGCGCTCAGTTACTTGGTCTTTGGGCCGATAAGGTAATGGCGAAACTGGAGCACACGCTTAACTATGTCAACTTATGGCTAGAGGGTATTAGCCTGCAACATGTCTCGCCAGAGCGCTCAACGAAAACAACAGAGACCGCTAACGACACCAGCAAGCCTATTGAGGCTCAGGCATGATCAAGGTTACACAAGACGATAATCGCTTTGGTCTAACACCAGATCTCACACCATTACTGGATATTATTTTCATTGTAATGGTGTTCCTGATGCTGACGGCGGCAGTGAAATTGGATTCATTAGAGGTGGATTTACCGACCACTGACTCACAAGTCGTTTCAGAGGTCGACACTAAGTCAATCACCATCAATATATTATCCGAAGCGCCTTATTGGGCCATCGATGGCAAAGAATACATCGACTGGGATAACTTTACATTGGCACTCCTCGAGCAACAAAAGTCAGATACCAAACCCATTGTTATTGGGGCTGATAAAACCGCTGACGTTCAACACCTAGTCAAACTTTTAGCCTTTCTCCAAGAAAACGGAATTCAAGCTACTCAGTTACTGACGGAAGATTCTAAATAACAGAGTTCAACATGCAAAAGACATTTATTAATACCGTAGCCACAATCGCGCTATCCCTTACTGCTAGCTATGCCACTGCCAACGAACGTATTATCAGTGCAGGGAGCGCTGTCACTGAGCTGATCCTCGCTCTTGAGCAGCAAGACCAACTGGTTGCCGTTGATGTCACCAGCCAACTGCCACAAGGCATGACGTTACCGAAGATTGGTTACCACAGAAACCTATCCTCAGAAGGCTTATTAGCTCTCGGTCCAAACCGCCTGATTGGCTCTGATGAAATGGGCCCAGACACCACGCTTGCGCAGTTGAAATCTGCAGGAGTATCCGTAGACATCGTCAATACCGACGCCACACCTGCTGGCTTATTAGCCCGTATTGATGAGATTGCAGAGCTTACGGGAGCCGAAACCCAAGCGCAGCAGCTCAAAACGGAAGTGAATAAGAAAATTGCCGCACTAGAAGCCAACAAACCTAGCGAAGCGAAAAAGGTGCTGTTCCTTCTGATCCACGAAGGTCGTCCGGCAAACGTGGCCGGTAAAGAAACCCCGCCAGATGCCATTATCAACCTTGCTGGCGGCATCAACCCTGCCGCAGACAAGCTTACCTCTTACAAACCTCTTTCAACGGAAGCCATGGTTGAGATGCAGCCCGATGTCATTCTGGTTAGTGGACGCAGCTTAGAAAAAATTGGTGGCGCCGATGAAATCTTGAAAAAGATGCCTTTGCTTGCGGCAACGCCTGCGGGTCAGAACAAACGCTTTATCACAATCGACGGTCATGCACTGGTCGGCGGTTTAGGCTTAAAGAGCCTAGAGGAAGCGGAACGTCTAAGTAAGCTTCTAAAGTAGAGCATTCACGGATATGTTGTTACGTCGTCTTCCTCTTTCCGCTACGCTGACTTTGTTTGCCGTTGCACTGGCAGTGACTGCGATAAGCTCGGTGACTGTTGGGCCAATGAATATTGGCTTTTTAGACAGTGTACTTAGCTTGGTTTCACGCACCAATGAACTCGCCCCACACATCAACTTAGTCATTCATGAAATTCGCTTCCCGCGTACCCTATTGTGTATGTTAGTAGGCGCGATACTGGCAATCTGTGGTGCTGTGATGCAAGGATTGTTTCGCAACCCGTTGGCAGAACCAGGCATCATTGGCGTTTCAGCTGGTGCCTCACTCGGTGCCGCGTTTGCCATCGTGATGTTCGCTGAGTTTAGTACTCAATACCCAGAAATCATGAACTTTGCCGCTGTTCCTTTGTTTGCTTTTCTAGGTGGGTCATTAACGACCATTCTTGTTTACAAGCTAGGGACCAGCAAAATGGGCACCTCTGTCACCATCATGTTACTTGCAGGTGTGGCTATTGGGGCACTTTCTGGGGCTGGCATCGGTTACATGAACTTTGTCGCTGATGACCAAATGCTGCGTGATCTCAGTTTGTGGTCAATGGGCTCACTTGCTGGAGCCAACTGGGCGAGCATTGCGCTTTGTGCCGTAACACTGGTGATTCTACTGACCATCTTTATGCGTAAAGCAATGGCACTCAATGCTTTGCTACTCGGGGAAGCTGAAGCCAATCACTTAGGTATCCATGTTCAATCGCTAAAACGTCAGTTAATTTTGCTGACCGCTGTTGGCGTTGGCGTTACGGTCAGTGTTTCGGGCATGATTGGTTTCATTGGCTTAGTGATCCCGCATTTAGGTCGTATGCTTGCAGGCCCTGACCACCGTACCTTGCTGCCAATCTCCGCACTAATGGGGGCTTTATTGCTCACGCTTGCAGATATGTATGCACGCGTTGCCGTCTCGCCAGCAGAGCTTCCTGTTGGTATTGTGACAGCAATCATCGGCGCGCCTTTCTTTATCTACCTGTTATTCAAGCAAAAAGGAAAGATCCTTTAATGAAAGATACCGTACTCACTGGTCGCAATATTTCAATGCGATTTGGGCAGCGTACTGTGCTTGATGATATCGATATCGATATTCGCGCAGGAGAAGTGACTGCATTACTGGGCCCAAATGGCGCCGGTAAAAGTACCCTACTCAAACTCTTGTGTGGTGAGATCCCATCATCCAATCACATTGAGTACTTTGGCCAACACAAACAGGATTGGCAGCCCGCTGCTTTGGCAAAACATTTAGGAATGCTGCCTCAACACAGCACGTTGAGCTTCCCTTTTCTTGCCCACGAAGTGGTCGAGCTGGGTGCAATTCCGCTGAACCTACCTAACAAACAGACGCAAGAGTTAGCAAACAAGTACATGAAAATGACCGATGTCGGCCATTTGAGCGAGCGCATTTACCCTTCCCTGTCGGGAGGAGAAAAACAACGCCTTCATCTGGCGCGTGTGCTGGTGCAATTAGATCAAGCTAACGGTAAGAAAATCTTAATGTTGGATGAGCCCACGTCAGCCCTCGATCTGGCGCACCAGCACAACACGTTAAAGATCGCCCGTCAGCTCGCCGATCAAGAGAACACCGCGGTGGTGGTCGTTCTTCATGATCTCAACCTCGCTGCACAGTACTCGGACCGCATGGTTATTCTCCACGATGGAAAGCTAGTCACCGATGCGGCGCCGTGGCAGGCTTTGAAACCTGAAATCATCGAAGACGTTTACGGTTATCAATCGATTGTCGCCAAACATCCATCTCTCGATTTTCCAGTCGTCTACCCTGCTCACTAAACGAAAGTAGGTGGCGGTTTCGCGCTGCCACCTACGCATTCAACAAAACGCATGTCTATACTCAAAAAAGTATCGTTCAAATGGCGTTTCACCATGATCTCAAAGTCATATCGGTTAGTTGCATTGATTTTTTTGGCGTTTGCCACACACGTGGCTGCGCACCACGACCGCGACAGCACCTTCCTGCACGTCTGTGGCGATGCTATTGATTGGCCCCCATACACCTATCTTGAAGACAATGACGTAAAAGGTCGGGACATAGACATTCTCAACCAGTTACTGCCGGAGCTGGGCTACAGTTTTGATATGACAATGACGTCTTGGACGCGCTGCCTAAAAGGAGCGGCGGAAGGGGATTATCACATCGCGGTGAGTGCAACCTACAAGACTGAGCGCGTTCCTCATTACTTATACACGGATTGGTATTATCAAGTAACACCTTACTATCTCTACTCAGAAGAACGGTTTCCCGAAGGACTTTCTATAAGCCAGGTACAAGAACTTGAAGCGTACAAAGTCTGTGGCATTCATGGATACAACTACAGCGACTTTATGTTATCGGATGTCCATCAATACACTGTGACCATGTTCGAATCGATCAATGAACTTAGGCAGGCACGCTGCGACGTATTTTTATCGTGGCAGGAAATTTTGCAAGGGATCGAGTCTGTTTGGGGGGTCGAGCACGTTAGCGACGGCATTGTCGCAAAGCCCATTCCCAATATGGCAAAACACAAGTTCTATATGCTGATCTCCAAACAGCTCCCTATCGCTAAGGAGCTGCAAGCGGAACTATCGGAAGGCCTCGTTCGATATCGGGAGTTAGAGCACTAAAGTAATCGGCGTCTTAGGCCAGCTTTTTCCAAAATTCGAGTGGAAATTTCTTCTACGGACAACGAGCTCGTGTTGATGTAAGGAATCGCCTCACGACGAAACAACGCTTCAACGCTCGCCAACTCCGATAAACACTGTGCTGTGCTCGCGTATTCACTTCCGGCTAAGCGGTTTTCTCTGATCTCGGTCAGGCGCTCAGGGTCAATCGTCAAACCAAATAGCTTATGTCGATGGATCTCAAACTGAGGTAAGAGACGTAGACGCTTAATATCTTCTTCAATAAAAGGATAGTTCACCACTCTCAAACCAAACTGCATCGCCATATAGAGGCTAGTTGGTGTCTTTCCGCTACGAGAAACCCCAAGCAAAATGATATCGGCTTCTTCGAGCCCTTTTAGGGTGATCCCGTCGTCATGTGCCAACGTGTATTCAATGGCGGCGATACGATCAAAATAGGTATCTGAGTCCTTACCAACACTGCGAGAGCGTTGCAGCTTTGGCTTAGGTTGCATCTGAATATCATCCTGAACTTTCTGCACAATACTCTCTAACACATCATAACAGTGCGCGGGCGCATCAAGCAGTGTTTGACGAATCTCTGGAATGACAATAGAGAAAAACACTAAAGGTTTCAGACCATTATCACGATACGATATATCGATCTCTTTAAGTAAGTCGGCCAATTTGTCTTCACTTTCAACAAAAGGGAAGGTTTTTTCATTAGCCTGAAACGGAAACTGCCCCAGAACGACATGCCCTAAAGTCTCGCAGGTTATCGCAGTTCCATCAGAAACATAGAATACATCACGTCTTTGAATATCAATTTGCATTTTTTATTTAAACTTTAAAATTCTTTTGAGTAGGATGGGCAACATAATATCGATAATAAAACCCGGCTGACAATTACGTACCCCACAGCTTTTAAAATTTGTTCGCATTTTTTTTGAGCCAAGATGTAATCGTTTGCCTATCCCTACAAGCTGCAATGTTTCTGGAGAAAGACATGCAAAAGAACACCCTCTGGTTCAATAGCCTATCCATGGATGATGTCGATCAGGTCGGCGGTAAAAACGCTTCCCTTGGTGAGATGGTTTCCAATCTTTCCAATGCTGGCGTTTCGGTACCGAACGGCTTTGCGACAACATCTTTTGCTTTCAATCAGTTCCTTGATTTCGAAGGCTTGGATGAGCGAATCCATCAGTTACTTGATGAATTGGACGTTGACGATGTTGAAGCGCTGCGCAAGACAGGTGCCACCATCCGTCAATGGGTTTTAGAAGCCCCCTTCCCTGCCGATTTAGAGCAGGATATACGTGAAAACTACCAAGAGTTAACTGAAGGCAACCCCGAGCTTTCTGTCGCAGTTCGTTCTTCTGCAACCGCGGAAGATCTCCCCGATGCATCATTTGCGGGTCAGCAAGAGACTTTCCTAAACGTGAAAGGTATCGACGCTGTGCTCGAAGCAACAAAGCACGTTTACGCGTCACTGTTTAATGATCGCGCGATTTCATACCGAGTACACCAAGGCTTTGACCACCGCGGCATCTCTCTGTCTGCCGGTATTCAGCGCATGGTACGCTCAGACAAGGCCTCTTCGGGCGTTATGTTCACTCTCGACACCGAGTCAGGTTTTGACCAAGTCGTGTTCATCACCTCATCATGGGGCTTAGGTGAAATGGTGGTGCAAGGTGCGGTTAACCCCGATGAATTCTACGTTCACAAGCCAATGCTTGAAGCGGGTCAACACCCAATCGTCAAGAAAACCTTCGGCTCGAAGCAGATCAAAATGATCTATTCGAGTAATCAGGAAATCGGCAAGCAAGTAGACGTCATTGATACTTCTGTTGAAGAGCGCAACACGTTCTCGCTCGTTGACGAGGAGATCAAAGAGCTTGCTAAACAGGCGATGATCATCGAAAAGCACTACCAACGTCCTATGGACATCGAGTGGGCTAAAGATGGCATCGACGGTAAGCTTTACATCGTTCAAGCCCGCCCAGAGACCGTATGCTCTCAAAGCGAGCAAAACGTGATTGAGCGTTACGAGCTAAGCAACAAAGCAGACGTCTTGGTGGAAGGTCGTGCGATTGGCCAGCGTATCGGTAAAGGCCCAGTGCGTTTGGTTGAGTCACTCGATCAAATGTCATTGGTGCAAGACGGCGATGTGCTGGTGACAGACATGACTGACCCGGATTGGGAGCCAGTGATGAAGAAAGCGTCTGCCATTGTCACTAACCGAGGTGGTCGTACTTGCCACGCGGCAATCATCGCTCGTGAGCTTGGTATTCCTGCAATCGTCGGTTGTGGTGATGCCACCAGCAAGCTAACAGACGGTCAGACGGTGACCGTATCCTGCTCTGAGGGTGAAACTGGCTACGTTTACCAAGGTGACCTGAACTTTGAAGTGAAACGTTCTTCTGTCGATGAGCTGCCACTGCTACCGACAAAAGTGATGATGAACGTGGGTAACCCAGACCGTGCATTTGATTTTGCCCAAATTCCAAATGAAGGTGTCGGTCTTGCGCGTCTTGAATTCATCATCAACAAGATGATTGGTATTCACCCGAAAGCGTTGCTGAACTTCGATGCGCAAAGCGATGAGCTAAAAGCAGAGATCACTGAGCGTATCCGTGGCTACAAAGATCCAATCGATTTCTACGTGAGTAAGCTAACCGAAGGTATTGCGACCATCGCGTCAGCATTCTGGCCAAAACGCGTGATCGTTCGAATGTCAGACTTTAAGTCGAACGAATACAGCAACTTGGTTGGTGGTAAAGGTTACGAACCGCATGAGGAGAACCCAATGCTTGGCTTCCGTGGTGCGTCTCGCTACATTTCTCCCGTGTTTGAAGACTGTTTCGAGCTAGAAACCCAAGCGATCAAACGCGTTCGTAACGAGATGGGTCTGAAGAACGTTGAAATCATGATCCCATTCGTACGTACACCAAGCGAAGCGGCATCGGTTATCGACCTACTGGCTAAGTTCGACCTACGCCGCGGCGACCAAGGTCTGAAAGTCATCATGATGTGTGAGCTGCCATCGAATGCGGTACTTGCTGATGAATTCTTGAAGTACTTTGATGGTTTCTCGATTGGCTCAAACGATATGACTCAGTTAACTCTGGGACTCGATCGTGATTCTGGCGACGTTGCTCACCTATTCGATGAGCGTAACCCAGCCGTGAAAGCCATGCTGCAAATGGCCATCGATGCGGCAACCAAAGCGGGCAAATACGTTGGTATCTGTGGTCAAGGGCCATCGGATCATGACGATTTAGCACAATGGTTGATGGATCAAGGCATTAGTTCTGTTTCTCTCAATCCAGATACGGTTATCGATACTTGGCTGAAGCTGGGTAAAGTAAACCAATAGCAGTTAAAGGTAACAAAGGCGGCTAATATAGCCGCCTTTTTCATGTTCAATGAAGACTAGAACTTGTAACCACCACTTATCATAAATACCCATGGGTCGATACTAACGTCAGCAGATTGTGCCCCCGCGACGTTATGTTCAAATTTAGCTTTAGTATCGATATCTGCATACCAAACTGAACCATTGACGAACCAATCTTCATTAATCATGTAGTCCACACCTAGGTTAGCCGCTAAGCCCCAAGAGTTTTCTAGATCCAAATCGCTAAGTCCTGCATTTTTAGCCTCACTGTTAAAGCCTTCATCAAAGAACATCGTGTAGTTTAAGCCGACACCAACATAGGGTCTTAGCTCACTTTCTGCCTGGCCAAAATAGTATTGCAACATGAAAGTTGGTGGTAAGTGTTTAGTTTCTGCAATTGTACCTAGGTCAGAGAGGTCAGTTGAAATTTTATGTGAGAAAGGCGTGGCCGCCAAAACCTCGAAGCTGATGTTGTCAGTAATCATATAACCAACAGTCAAACCGATTTGCGTATTTGAGTTGACCTCAAGTTCTTCGTCACTACCTAAGATTTTGTCACTGCTGTCATTTGGGACCACAGATGCGAGGCCTGCTCGGACAATAATATCGCCTTCTTTATGTGCAAAGGCATTTGCTGAAGCGAACGTGGCAAGGACGGCAAGGGTACAGAGTGTTTTTTTCATTATAATTTCCTTTTGTGTAGGGCTTCGTTTTATTAACGATGAGTAAGTCGCTTATTATTTTTGCGAGCAAGTTAGCACAAAATAACCTTACACTTTTGATGGAAATCAATTTATAAAAATCTGCTCATTTGTCCTGATATTAATATGGAATTGGTCACTTATATATGAAATCTGTATGGCATACTTGTAATGCAAATACTGCGTGCATCACAGACAAAAAAAGCTCCCAAAGGAGCTTTTTATTATTGGTTGTTAGCCAGATCATTATCCAGTCGATTTAGAATTCGCTTGATTCGCGAGTTTCATTTCTTGCTTTTTCAACATCGCATCAAATTCATCACGACGTTGTTTAAACGCAGCCATCTCTTTCTTAGGCACTGAATTAGCCATTGGAATATTGGCTTTCATCGCGTTAACGGCACGACCTCTATCCAACAATTCATAGTGGATATGTGGGCCAGTTACTCGTCCAGTAGCGCCAGATAAACCGATACGCTGACCACGCGACACTTTCTGACCTTTACGTACCAAAATCTTACTTAGGTGCAAGTAACGTGTTTTATAACGGCTGCTGTGCTGCACAACCACATAATTTCCTGCATAAGGGTGCTTGCGAGTCATGATGACAACGCCATCCCCCGTTGAAACAATTGGCGTTCCTGTTGGAACCGCCCAGTCTGTACCGTTGTGTGGAGACACACGACCAGTGACTGGATGCTTGCGATTCGGGTTGAAGTGCGAGCTCAAACGATACTTTCCATTCACAGGCTTACGCTGGAATGCTCTTTGCAGACTGTTACCATCGTGATCATAATATTGGCCATCTGTATGCAAATAAGCTGTGATCTCACGGCCCCGATTGACAATCCTAATGGCCTGAAGCTCGCGATTACCTGTCAATACGCCATCGACATGCTGTCGAGACTGAACCACTTCAAACTTGTCTCCCGCTCGGAGATCACGCGAAAAGTTAATTTTGTCTTTGAGCAAGCGAACGATTTGATTGATTTCATTCGTGCTTAAGCCAAGAGCATGTACAGATTTTGAGAAACTGCCACGCACATCTCCGACCAAAGCAAACGAGCTCCATTCACCCGGAAGCTTCACATCTTCAAAACTGTAGCTACCATCATCTAGGCGAGAATATACCGCGCGCTCTACCAGACTAAACTCGAGTTCCATTTTTTGTAGATCCCCGGTCGTTTCATTGCGCCAAAAACGTAATGTATTTCCAGGTTTCAAACTGTCCAGCGCCAAGTAGTTCAAGTCAGTCGACATGACGCTCATTAATTCACTGTAACCAAAGCCTAATTGCTCAAAGATACTACTTAAATTATCTCCACGTTTAATTACGTATTCATAATTTGGGTAATTTATCTCTTCTTGCTCACTTTGGAGAATATTGGAAACGATCTTAGTTTCGGGAATAGAGAGTTCGATAGTACGCGTCAATGAAGTGCTGCTATTAACGGAAGATAAAGCGACCGCCGCCAGAATCGGCAGGCTAAGTAGCGTCCATTTTTTACCTTTTGAAAGCTCATTTAGGCGCGTATTAATCTTTTTCGCACTCACAGCTTTACCCTTTCGTACTTAATCAAAGCGCTTAGGGTACGAATTTCTGTTAAATTTGTCACCCCCCCAATTTGTCAAAGTTCGATCAAAAAAGGACACTAAGTTGTGCCCTTTATTCACTTAAGTTCAGATTGGTTATGAATGAGTAGTAATTAAGCCATTGTCTTCACCAAATCCATTCGGTTTGAACTGATCGGCATGAGGATCGTTCACCCACTTCTCGTTATCAACCAAGTAACGAAACTCAAACTCGCTTCCCTTAGGAAGTCGGGTTTTGAACTTGTATGATTTTGACTTAACGACTTTTTTCATTTCAGTCGGTTGCCAATCTAAGAAATCAGCAACGATAGCGGCCGATTTGCCCACTTCTGATGCTGGTAATTCAAAGGTCACTTCTACTTCATCCTTGGTTTTAAAATAGCGCTTATTGATCATCTTCACTCCCTTTAACAACAAACAATACAAATAAAAAGGCTATTTCAAACAATAAGCAACCTTGGTCATATTTACAACTTGATTTTTAATTAATCAACTTTAATTGAGCTGAAGCAAGAATCTTAAAGCGCATAACCTGCTGTTCACTAGGCGTTTCACTCATCGATTGATCGTCACCATGACGGCGATACTCAACGCGAAGCTCGTCTTCATGTTTCTCAATTTTATCCAGCTGCACACGATCTCCCAACAGTTCACTCTGTTTCAACACCATGCGTTTCAACCCTAGGTCATAATAAAAACGAGCAACGTAATAAAAGACGCCACTGCCTTGATTCGATATCGCTAAGGTAGAGACATAATCTGTTGCTGAGATCTGAGTTATCCATTGAGTATCAATAAACACTTTTCCACGCTCAGCCCCAGCGTCGTAATTTCCTGAAGCGAGCTTAGTTTCCGGATCGAACTCATTAATGAAACTGAACGCTTGGACTTCTGGCACTTCAACCGTCCATGGATTTGGCGTTGAAAGACCAAAGACTTGCTCAATGATTGGATCTGATTTTTGTTGCTGGCTGGGAAATTTCGCGAGTATCTCTTCGTCATTTAAGCTAAAGCGATAAACGCCAGCCACTGCGACCACAATAAGCATCACAATAGGAATCAATAAGATAAGGGGAATAGGTAACAAACGCTTTTTCATTATATTCTCATCAGTATATTGGAGTGACCCAACTCAGATTACTCTTGGTTATAGTTGCTCATTCTACCTTACTCAACTACAAATAGTCACAGAGCCTTATAGATAGAAACAACACGGAAACAGAATGAATCAAAAAAAAGTTAAGCGCTACGCAGAGTGCAGTTGTGGTCAAGTCTCTTTAGCCTGTAGTGGTGAGCCTGAGCGTACCTCTATTTGTCATTGCTTTGAGTGCCAAAAACGAACCGGCAGCGTGTTTGGAGTGCAAGCTCGCTTCGATAAACAGCAAGTTAAGGTCGTGGGTGAGGTAACAACCTATACGCGAGTTGCCGATTCGGGCAACCACGTCACCTATCAATTCTGTCCTCAATGTGGCTCGACCGTCTCTTTGTCCCTCTCTGCCCTCCCTGAAGTCATCGTTATCCCGGTGGGTATCTTTAATCAACATGATCTTCCCACTCCCAGTTTTTCTGTTTACGAGGAGCGACAGCACCAGTGGGTAAAATTTGATTGCCAACTCGAGCATTACCACTAATTTAAATTTGATTTGCTCCTGATCAAATCAGCAGGTGGGATTCTCCTGTCTCTCTATCACGACTAGCTTTATAATTCGCCCAGACTCTACAGGAGCAGAACGTGATTACTCGGTTACCAAAATGGGTAGAATATGGAGCTTTTCTACTCGCACTACTTGCAGGTGTAGTGAACGCAATTGGATTGCTCGGTTTTCAGCATCAGGCGGTTTCGCACATATCAGGCACCGTCACACTGCTTGGCGCAAGTGCACTTAACTTCACCAGCCAAACTTTTCACTTACTTATGGTACTGATTAGCTTCTTACTCGGCGCTATTCTTAGTGGAATTTTTATCGAAAATACAGCATTAAAGCTCGGTCGCCGCTATGGTGTTGCACTTTGTATAGAAAGTGGGTTGCTTCTGATTGCCTATTTTTTGTTACAAGACGGCCATCTTACCGGTCAATACTTTGCGTCTGCAGCTTGTGGGTTGCAAAACGCTATGATCACGACTTTCAGCGGTGCGGTCGTACGAACCACGCACATGACAGGCATCATCACGGATCTTGGTCTCATGATCGGCGCTCGTTTACGTGGGGAATACTTTGACTACCGCAAGGCAAAACTATTCCTTTTTATCTTCTCTGGTTTTTTGCTTGGTGGTATCAGCGGAGCCAAGCTGTTCGATCTGTATGCTTTATCTGCATTGCTGGCGCCAATTGGGCTCGCAATCGTTCTTGCTATTGGATATTGGCTCTATTTATACAAGCACAGCCGCCACACACCTGTTCAAGATCACAAATAACAGAAAACCCCAATAAACTTAACAATTACACTACAGTTATCTATTATCATTTCTAACCACAACACTTAACAGTGAATATTTAGCGATATTTAATGAATAGTATTGCAAGAAAATTGGAAAGGGGTTAATCTCTCGCTCAATTGACCGAATATGGATGTTTAGTGAATATATATGCCATCTGGATTGGCTATACTATTGACTAGTAGTAACTCGAGAAATGTAATGTCTAATAACACCGAATCTATGACCACGCCTAAGACCAAAGGCAATTTTTGGATGTTTTTCATCCCTTCCCTACTGGGTTTATTCCTATTTATGGCGCCAATCAGCTACCAAGGTGATATCACCATTCCAGTTGCTGTACTGGCCAAAAGCATTCAAGCGCTATTTGGCGATTATCTGGTCGGTACAATTACGACAATTATCGCGTTTATGGCCGTAGCATCTGTGCTATGTCGCATAAAGATGCCTGCATTCATTGCTAACAATGACTTTTTGAAAGGACTATTCAGCCCTTCTCCACTTTGGTTAGCCGTGCGTGTAATTGGTGGTCTAGCAGTCGCCATGACTTACTTCCAGTTTGGCCCAAAAGCAATCTGGGAAGAAAACACTGGTGGTCTTGTACTCGAGGGCCTGCTACCAACCCTATTCTCAGTGTTTATTTTTGCTGGTTTATTGTTACCTTTACTGCTTAACTTTGGCCTGCTTGAACTGTTTGGTACCTTGCTAAGCAAAATCATGCGCCCTGTTTTCAATCTGCCTGGCCGCAGTGCTATTGACTGTATGGCATCATGGTTAGGTGATGGCTCGGTCGGTATTTTGCTAACCAGCAAGCAATACGAAAATAAATTTTACACTCAGCGTGAAGCAGCCGTCGTCGGTACCACTTTCTCAGCGGTCTCCATTACCTTTAGTCTGGTCGTGATCGCGCAAGTCGAGCTTGAACACCTATTTTTGCCTTTTTACGGCGCGATCTGTTTAGCGGGTATCGTTGCAGCTGTCATTATTCCTCGTTTACCGCCATTAAGCCGCAAAAAAGATACCTTCATCGACGGTAGTAAGCCGGCTGAAGATGCTGATGCCATCCCTGCAGGCCACTCAACCTTCTCATGGGGTATGGAACTGGCACTGAATAAGTCAAGCCAAGTGACCTCTATCAAATCAGTATTTGGTGAAGGTGTACGTAATGCGGTTGATATGGTGTTCGGCGTTCTGCCTGTCGTCATGGGGCTAGGGACTATCGCTCTTGTGATTGCGGAATACACGTCTGTGTTCGCGATTTTGGGCCAACCATTTATCCCATTTTTAGAACTGCTGAACATTCCAGAGGCAGCGGCAGCATCAGAAACGATCGTGGTAGGTTTTGCGGATATGTTCATTCCAGCGATTCTTGCCGCCTCTATTGATAATGAGATGACACGTTTCGTTATCGCTGCAATGTCGGTAACTCAGTTGATTTACATGTCAGAAGTTGGCGCACTGCTTCTTGGTAGTAAGATTCCAGTAAATATCTTCGAGCTATTCGCCATATTTATCCTGCGAACTCTGATCACATTACCTGTAATAGCTGGTGTTGCACACCTGATTTTTTAAGCTCAAGCGCATAATTATTGAAGCCCCTTTTTGGGGCTTTTTTGATCGCCAACCATATCAGTATTTAAGCCTTTCGTTCATAAGCGCTCACTTTCCCCAATCAACGACAAAAAGCAAGCCACTTACTATTAACTCGACTTATACTTAGTGATATAAATATTATTTGTTTAAGGACATCTCACCCGGAGGGACTATGGGAAAGCTGTTGAGTTGTTTGTTAGTGGTGCTCAGTTTTCAAGCTGCTGGTTCACAACTCGTTATTCGATTACAGGACAAAGCGCCAATCACATTAACGCATGAGCAGATTGTCACCGAGTTTCATGCTCAATCATTTGAAACCAAGCTTCCTTGGTTAGATAAAAGCGCCTTGTTTACCGGTTTTAAAGCCTCTGATTTGCTCAACTATTATCGTATCGATGATGCCTTCTCTGTGTCATTTGTAGCGCTGAATGATTACGCCTCCTCATCACGTGTCGAAGATTTACTGCAATACCAGCCGATCATCGCCTATCAGATGGATGGGGAGAAGATGAAGGTGCGAAACAAGGGCCCATATTGGTTGGTCTTCGATTTAGATAAGTACCCTGAAATCGACAATGCGGGCTATCACTCTCAAATGGTGTGGCAAATTGACGAGATCATGATTCATAGAAGAAGCGATGGAAAATAGTCCCCACAGGGCAAACTTATCCCCAATCCTCAACAGAGCGAAAGTTCTGCTGCTGATTATGTCTGCCGCTCTGATCATCGCAAACCTTTATTTTCTTTCTTCGACTCGCCAATTGGCTGACTCCTACTCCGCCAGACAAAATCAAGCGACCTGGTTTCTATTTCAGCTCACTAAAGAGTTCTCTGAGCTGACCTCCATCACACCATTCGCAGCTGAGGACGAAGAGTATCAAAAGCGTACCTTGCTCAAATACGAGCTAACTTGGAGTCGCTTTGATTTATTGCTAAACAGCAAGGAAGCCGATACCTTCATCAAGTTACCTGGAGCAAAAAGCTTTTTCGAAGATTTGTTCAACCAATATAAAGCTCTGGAGCCTAAGCTAGAGCTGATCGATCAACCCGTTTATGCGACCGATGTCGGCAGTGAATTTTCTCATCTGTATATGAAGATGATTCAATATGTAAACACCAACTTCAGAGTGCAGAGCCCACTGTACCGCGAGCAAAGAAATCAAGCGCAGTCTCTGCATCATACCCAGCTGGTCTTGCTGATACTCTTATTCATATGTGCCGGATTAGCAGGCTACATCATCCATCTTGAAGCCAAATATCATCGCTCTCTCTCGCTCACAGATTCTTTAACCAAAGTGTGCAACCGCTTAGCATTGTTCAATGACTTAAACGAGCACATCACTCGTCAAACTTCGTTTAGTCTTTTTTTGCTGGATCTTAATGGTTTCAAACAGATTAATGATCAATTTGGGCATCAAGCAGGGGACAAAGCGCTGGTCGAGATAGCTAAGCGTCTCTCCTCACTTGGATTGCCTTGTTACCGAATTGGTGGGGATGAGTTTGCTCTGCTGTCTTTTCGCCTCGGGGAAATTGAATCAACATGGCTTGATATTGAGGCTTGTTTTAGCCAAAGCATCAGCGTATTGGAAAGAAAATCCGCACACTTGTCGACCAGTATTGGGGTGGCCAAATTTCCTAGCCAAGGAAAAAATGCGACGGACTTACTTGCCGTCGCAGATAAGAATATGTACTCGCACAAGAAACGAGATAAACGCTACAGTGCTTAAAGAATTTGGTGAGTTTGACGCGCGTACTTTTGAATAACCTCATTGCCAACTTGCTCTGCGCTCTCCGGTTGCCACAGCCCTCGCCCAATACCACGCACTATAAGATGAATCACAGCAGCATCAATCGCCGACATTACTGCGACATTAACGGGTTCATTGTTGGTGTAGCCCATCTCAACTTCAAGTAGATTTTTATAATCGATAAAACGGAAAGCACCAGCCGTCATCTCATGAGAAAAAATGGTCTTACTGGTTGTTACACTAAGCAGTATTTGACCGGTTGCAACGTTCACCGCACGTAAATTTACCGTGACTTGATCGGTGCGATATTGTCCTGAGGAACCGACCCCAAGATAGCGAGCCCCGATTCCACCGGTTTTAATGTTCGAGTCGTAAGCGACGATTCCCCCTTCGATGACGACATTGGCCGAGCTCAACGCAGCAAGCTCATTACTCTGGTTATTGCCCCCTTGACCCTTCTTCTGCGCCGCTCGAATAATTTTTCGCTCTGTTAGTAAGTTTTGCAACCCTTCACGCTCAAGCGGGATGAACCAGTTTGAATCCAGTAAAGATGCCGTTAATAGCGCTGTTCCCCCTTGAGGAACGGCAGTGGAGAAGTTACTGTTTGGTTGCGGTTTATACTGACCAGTTTGATCTCGAAAATCGTACACAGATACCAGTATTTTCCCTTTAGGATTTGGCAGGCTAATCAAATCTTTATATGCGGCTCCGCGCGGCATTAACGTCGCGTGATAGTCTGCGTCTGGAATGGACATAGAGTTAGAGCAACCTTGCAAGAGCAATAGTACAAATAGCGTCAAAAATGTCTTCATTACGTGTTCCATTTAATCCGGGTTTAATCCAGCAACTTTTATTTCGGTAGATTCACCCGATACCTTGTCGACAATCTGCACCGTTAAGGTTCCATTTTCATCTAAGATGTTTAAATAAAATTCGTCCGTTTCTAACTGCCCAGTGTTGCCGTTGCCAACGTCAGCCAACAGCTGACTAATCAAACGTGACTGTAAACTGTTCGCTAAACGATCCAGAGACGATTCACCGCCAAAATCTAAATCTTCAGAGGGGGCTTTATAGTCGTTAATTGCATTGGCTACACCGAGTAAGTGAGAGCTGTTGAGGGCATGACCACCAAAGCTCGGATTGACTGGGGTGTAGACAAGTTCACTTGCCTGAGCAAGGCTTGCAGATAGCGACAAGCAAGCGATGGGGATTATTGAGGCTTTAATTGTCATTGTTCATCCTTAAAACTCGTCAAATTCCAAATCAAAGGTATCTTGATATTTCAATTGTTGATTCCAACGAATGAGATGAGAAGTGGTTGCTTTTAACGCCTGTTCGGCTTTTTCTTCCGCATGTTTCTTACCCGGAGATAATGCAGTTCGGTATATCACCTTACGCCTATGTTCGACGCTAATAATACTGCCGGAAAGCGCTGTAGGCCTTTCTTTAACAGTCAAATTCTCAGTTAATGAAGCGTGTCGGTCATTGACCTTTTGGGCGAAGTAAAAATAGAAATCGTCTCCAAGTCGAGTGATTGTTCTATCAATAATCAACCCTCCTATTTCGTTATCCAACCCATTTTTCATTAACTCGATTTCACGACTATTATTTTCATCAGCGGAACAAGATAAAGAAAAAACCAAAAAAGCGACAACCATTAACTTATTCATTGAAGTTTCATTGTGTATAAAAACGCAAAGATAATAACGTTATAAATAATTCAAAATAAGACCTATCTATATTATTGCTTGTATAGAATATTTTTTTCCAACAAATGATACATCGAGATAATAAATACCGACTCATAGTCGAGAATTGAACGTGTAGTGATAATTAAGTTAATAATAAATCAAAGCGTTAACATCAACAGAAGATAAACTTTAGTGCTACACATCAGAAAAAAAGTAGTAGATAGAAGTCTATTTCCACATGAAAATTATCAATTATTAGTTGATTGAAATATATTCACCCAAAGACATAATAACCATCAATCAAATTCAACGTGCTTATGGGGGAATTCATGAGACCTATAATTACCTCCTATTCTAGGTATTTTGCTCTAGCACTAATATTACTATCAAATAAATCAATAGCCGATAAAAATAGAGCTGATTATATTTTCTAATGAGATGAGCGAGCAATTTGGTGATTTTTATAGCGGCTCCTTGGAATACCAAGATTTACTACAGAGAGAGTTTGAAGGAAATAACTTTGTTGAGTTGGATATAACAGATAGCAGCAAGTCAGAGATATCGATAACTCAAATTAACTCAGGGCTAGGACCAAATAAATCGAAAGTCATTCAACGTAGAGTTTACAGCTCAAGTGCAAGTATCGATCAGTACGGTTCAAACAATATTGCACTGATCGAACAAAAAAATGGTCAATATAACAATGCTTCCATTAGACAAAATGGCACAGGCTATAAAGGAATTATCATCCAAGATGGTAGCTTCAATGAAGCGCAGTTAACGCAATGTGACCTAAGTGAATGTGCAAAAGAAAATCACGGTGGCGAAGTCAGTATTCTTCAACAGAATGACCACAACGTCGCCATCATTATTGACAATACTTCGTCAAGCTATGGAGTTCAGCAAAATGGTGGAGACTCCATATTTATTAACAACAATATGAATAGAGGCATTTACGTTAAGCAGTAAAACGTAAGGATATTCAAAACATCATTAAATCAAGGAAATTACAATGAAAACGTTAGCGCTAGCTATTTCAACCGCTCTTATCTCTGGTTCTGTTCTAGCAGGAAACACAGCAACAACCGTATTAGAAAATTCGAACAATGATGCAATTCACATCATGCAAATCTCACCAGCTGCAGGCAGTGAAGCGATCGTTGAATTATCTGACAGTACGAATGCTGATGTGGTTATTCACCAAGAGAATGACAGTAACTACGCTAAAGTGGTAGGTTCAGATTCGGTTAACACAAGTGACGTCAATATCTACCAGAACGGGAATGAAAACGTGACTAACGTTGCATTAGCGACAGCAAACGAAACTGGCGTCGATTTAGACTTGTACGGTAACCAAAACCAAGTCACCATTGCTGTGAGTGAAAGCGATGGCAACAAAGTAAATTCAGCAATCGGCAATGAGTCAGAAGCCGCGAGCAACAACACACTAAATGTTGTGATTGATTCACTCAGCAACACCAATACAATTACGACAGCGCAATTGAGCACAGAGAACCTCATTGATATCAATATCTCAGAATCTAGCCAAGGCAACAGCATCTATGCAGCTCAAAACGCTGAGCTAAACAGGATTGACGTCGACATCACAACCGGTAGTAGCGAAAACGTACTAGAAATTACTCAGTACACAGACCGTTCTGTCGCGAATGTGTCTTTAGCAGATAACTCTGTTGGTAACTCAATTGGTATCGCACAATCGTACGGCGACGTAGCAAACGTAGCGATGGCAAATTCGGTAAACAGCTCTGTCTATGTTGAACAGCACTAATCTGGTTTCTAGATTAAACTGCGCGATACTCATCAGTATCGCGCTTTTTCCTTTGCGGGCACATCCATTCGAACTGACCTCTTACCTAACTCTCGAGTGCCAAAGGAAAAACAACGCCATTGAGCTAGCCATTCATACTTCTCTCGTTCCCACTCCTGCTACTTCGATCATTCTGAGCTCAAGCAACATCACGTCGTTCCTACTTACGTCTCATTCGCTCTACCGCTACCGAACAACCGTTAATACCTCACCTCTTTCTATTGAGGTGCAAGAGCGTCAGCAACGCTCACAATTTCAATTAGACCATCATTGCCAGGTTACCCAAAAACCCAACTCCTCTTCTAATAACTAGTTTGTTACAGGCACAAAAAAGCCCCTCATTAAGAGGGGCAAAAGTACCATCGCTTATTGTTATAGTGATAATGCCAGTAAAACGAGTCGCTGATTAACCGAAATCACCGTTCACATAACCTTTCGTGCGGTCATCTTTAGGTGCACTAAAGATATTTTGCGTCTCATCATGTTCAACCAATTCACCCATTAGGAAGAATGCAGTACGGTCAGAGATACGGCGAGCTTGTTGCATCGAGTGAGTCACGATGACGATGGTGTAGTTCTTTTTCAGCTCTTCCATCAATTCTTCAATTTTGTGCGTCGCAATGGGATCCAGCGCCGATGTTGGCTCATCCATCAGAATCACATCTGGCTCCATCGCTATGGTACGTGCAATACATAGACGCTGCTGCTGACCACCCGAAAGACCAAATGCGTGAGACTTGAGACGATCTTTTACTTCGTCCCAGAGAGCCGCACCGCGCAAAGAGCGCTCCACCACTTCATCAATATGCTTTTTGTCTTTCACACCTTGAGCACGCAGGCCATACGCTACGTTCTCATAAATACTCATCGGAAACGGGTTTGGTTTTTGGAACACCATGCCAACTTTGATACGCAGATCCGCCACATCGATATTGCCGTAAATATCGGTGCCATCCATATCCAGCTTACCGGTGATTTTTACGCCTTCAATAAGATCATTCATGCGGTTTAGGCAGCGCAACAAGGTAGATTTCCCGCAGCCAGAAGGGCCGATAAGTGCCGTTACTTGGCGAGTTGGAATCGGCAAATTGATCGCTTTTAGTGCTTGGTTGTCGCCGTAAAATAGGTCTAGATTTTCAATATCAAACTTGTTCATTTTCTTAATCTCTTCAATTCTTTAATTCGTATTTGCGTGCGATTAGTACGTCGCTTTGTTGAAGCGGCTAGCAATAAGCTTTGTCGTCATGTTGATCAATAAGACCACGACAATCAGCACTGTCGCTGTACCGTAAGCTTGGTTCCACTCTTCAATAGTGAACAGCTCGGTAGTCAGCTTGTATAGGTGAACGGTCAGCGTTCGACCCGAGTCGAGCAGAGAGTCGGGAACTCGAGCAACCATGCCCGCTGTTAGGAAAACAGGGGCCGATTCACCAATGACACGACCAATACTAAGAATGACCGAAGTTAAGATACCTGGCGTCGCACTCGGTAAGATTAAGCGCCAGATAGTATAGATTTTCGAAGAGCCTAGCGCGTAAGAGCCCTCACGATAGGTTTGTGGTACAGCCATCAACGCTTCTTCCGTTGTACGGATGATGACAGGCAGAATCAGGATACTCAACGTCAATGCACCCGAAAGGATCGAGAAGCCCAGACCGAGAATCGCGACGAAAAATGTCATACCAAATAGACCAAAGATAATCGATGGAATACCCGCCAATGACTCAGTACAAAAACGGATAACTTTGACCAGCTTACTGCCGACTTTTGCATACTCCGTTAA
Organism: Vibrio sinaloensis DSM 21326; assembly: GCF_000189275.1. Classification (GTDB taxonomy): domain Bacteria; phylum Pseudomonadota; class Gammaproteobacteria; order Enterobacterales; family Vibrionaceae; genus Vibrio; species Vibrio sinaloensis. The sequence goes on from NZ_AEVT01000031.1 coordinate 83,198, forward strand.
GTAGATGGCCGTCATAATGCCCAGTGGCGCTGCCACTGCAATAGAGGCGATAACCATGTAGATAGTCGCGACTATCATAGGAAAAATACCTTTCTCTTCCCCAGTTGCCGTGTAGTTATCGGTGATGAATGCCCAATCTACATGCTTTAAACCATTCGATAAGATGTACCAAATGATCCAGAACAGGAAGCCTACCGTTAAAGCGGCGGCGGCCCAGATAAAACCGTTTAAGATCTTGTCCTTAAACTCTCGAGATTGTTTTAGTTTTGCGCGGTCCATAATCGTCACCTATCGCTTATTTCGCTTTTTCGCGATTGAGATAAAGAAGAGCTGCATTGAGCATCATGA
>NZ_AEVT01000030.1 GCF_000189275.1 Vibrio sinaloensis DSM 21326
GAGGCCATACCTGCTGAAAAGCGCATCAGTATTTATACATGCCAGCTTGAAGTGACCATCGCCAGAACGGCCTATCTCGACGGCAGCGAACTACCCGACTGATCGTTGACCTCCAGTCAGGGCGCATTGCGCCCTTTTCTCCAACGCGCTAGCATGAGCTTTTTCAAAGGGAGCGCGTATGAAGCTATTAAATCAACTTAAACGTTTATGGCGCGCGCTGCGTGGTACCCCAAATAGTTGGCCTGCTATCGATCTCTCCCTGCCCGGCGGTCGTCATCTGCATCTGGTTGGCAGTATTCATATGGGGACGCGCGATATGGCTCCTCTTCCAGCAAAGCTGGTGAAAAAGCTACGCCAGGCCGACGCGCTGGTCGTTGAAGCGGATATTTCTGGTAACGAAACGCCATTCAGCAATCTCCCCAAATGCCCGCCGTTGGTCGAACGTCTCAGCG
>NZ_AEVT01000029.1 GCF_000189275.1 Vibrio sinaloensis DSM 21326
ATTGGGGATACCCTTAAGCTTTGTATTGGCTCCTCTATCTATCTACTTTTTATCGAAAATAAGAAGCAATTTTATATTTGTTTCTATGTTGTCATTCTTGTTTTTCTGCTTTATTTTGTCTATTTTTGGTGCTTACATAGATAGTACTGCTTTGCTTTATTGGTTCCAAAATGCAGTCCCGGCACTGTGGTTTTTTGTTGGGTATATTTACACGGGAAAAACTCAGTATGAAAAAGTAAAATTGTTTAACGCATTCTCACTCGGATTGTCAATATCTATTGTTTGGGTATTATCAGCATTTTTAATTGAATTCATTACTTTGGGATTTCATGGTCGTATTTCTCAAAATGCAACATTACCTGGGTTTTATCAAACATATAATTACTTGCCAAGTGCAATATCTTTAAGTTTAGCGTTGTGGTTGTATTTTAGTTTGGATACGCAAGAAAAAACTAACAAGAGGATTTTTTTTGTAATAGGTGGAATTTTCGCAATTATTCTAACAGGTAGTAGAGGACCATTAGTGTCTACTATTCTAGTTTTATTACTATACGGATTATATACAAAAAGGGTTAAGTCTTATTTTCTGATTTTTATCGCTGTTGCAATTGCTGTTTTTATATCCATAAAATTCATAGATGATTTCTCTATGTTAGAAAAAATGGACAAGCAATCACATCTGATAATATAACTGAAATATCTTCAGGTAGAGATAAAATTGCAAGTAAGTATATTGGATTGATCCATGATGCTCCAGCATTAGGAACTTTGTATCTT
>NZ_AEVT01000028.1 GCF_000189275.1 Vibrio sinaloensis DSM 21326
TTTTTTTATATCTGTCGTAGTTCGGCTTCAGCGAAAATAGGTGCGTCTATTACCCGATTAAAATCGGCTTATGGTTATTCGTCAAACGCTTCGTACTCAATGCCCATTTCTTCCATCAGCTTTTTCACTTCGGCTGGAATATCATCTGGGCGATCTTTTCTCAAATCTTCATCGGTCGGTAATGGCTGGCCTGTGTATGCATGCAAAAAAGCTTCACATAACAGCTCACTATTCGTCGCATGGCGCAAGTTATTAATCTGACGACGTGTACGTTCATCAGTTAATACCTTCAATACTTTTAAAGGAATCGAAACGGTAATCTTCTTTACTTGTTCGCTTTTTTTTCCATGCTCAGCATATGGGCTTATGTATTCGCCATTCCAGTCTGCCATTGCGCACCTTATATAATTTATTGTGGTTAAGTCAGTAATCCATAATTTTAGCGGTATTTATAGCCACAAGCAAAGACATATAGACGTCTAGAAGTGTTGACGTCTCTAAAAATGAGAAGTAAAGTGGAAGAATATGGAGTTGGAATAACATATATCTAACATTAGCTAGGTATACCGTATTCCCTACAAGTTGTCATCACTGTTCGCAAGGAAACACTTATGAGCGCCCGTAAGCCAGCCACCATTGCAGTACGAACTGGAATTGAATCAGATACACAACACCACGCTGTCGTGCCACCTATTTATCTCTCAACGAACTATGGTTTCCCGGCATTTGGTGAAGTCCCTCAGTATGACTACACGCGCTCCGGCAATCCTAACCGAGGCTTACTCGAAACGGCTCTGTTTGAATTAGAATCAGGCAAAGGTGCGGTGGTGACAAACTGTGGTACCTCAGCTCTGAATCTTTGGGTATCGGCTTTTCTAGGCCCAGAAGACCTCATTGTTGCTCCTCATGATTGTTATGGGGGGACTTACCGCCTATTCAACACTCGCGCCAATAAAGGGGATTTCAAAGTCAAGTTTGTCGACCAGTCAGATGAACAAGCTCTCGAAGCCGCTATCGCGCTCAAACCAAAACTCATTCTTATTGAAACGCCATCGAACCCGCTCGTTCGTGTGGTTGATATTCGTAAAGTGTGCCAACAAGCGCAACAAGTTGGCGCGTCAGTCGCTGTCGACAATACGTTTTTGACTCCTGTGTTCCAAAAGCCATTAGAGCTAGGCGCCGACTTTGTTATTCACTCCACAACGAAATACATTAATGGTCACTCTGATGTGATTGGAGGCGTGGTGATTACAAAAGATGAGCAACATGCCGAAGAACTCGCATGGTGGGGAAATTGTATTGGAGCAACTGGGACACCATTTGACAGCTATATGACACTCCGTGGCATCCGAACCTTAGGTGCTCGAATGAAGGTTCATGAAGACAGTTCAGCGCAAATCCTTAGCTACCTACAAACCCAAGAGTTGGTTGGCACTATCTATCACCCAAGCCTTCCACAGCATCCTGGCCACGAGATTGCGAAAAAGCAGCAAAGTGGCTTCGGCTCAATGCTTAGTTTTGAGTTTGCAGGCAGTTTTGCTCAATTAAAACATTTTGTCGGTCAGCTTGAACTGTTCTCTTTAGCAGAGTCTCTAGGTGGGGTGGAAAGTTTGATTTGCCACCCAGCTTCAATGACACACCGAGCCATGGGTGAGGAAGCGCTAGCAGAAGCTGGGGTCACTCAGCAGTTACTTCGCTTATCCGTTGGACTTGAGGACGCCGATGATCTCATCGCAGACTTAGAACAAGCATTTGTTTCGGCGAAAGGAGAACAATAATGACAGCGCCACGCCAACTCCATAAATTCGGCGGAAGTAGTCTAGCCAACCCTGAGTGCTATCGTAGAGTGGTCGATATTCTTAAAGAGTATTCTTCAGACGAAGACCTTATTGTCGTCTCTGCAGCAGGCAAAACCACCAATCGACTGATCGAGTTTTTGGAAGCGCTCAACAAAGATGGCCGCCTTGCTCACGAAGTACTTCAAAGCTTACGTCAGTTCCAAACCTCGCTTATTGAAGATCTACTTGGCAGTGAAGCACAAAGCCATTTGTTAGCAACGCTCAATGACGAGTTTTCTACATTGGGCGAATTAACTGCGCCTCTTTCGGAAGCAGACAAAGCAGCAGTCCTCGGTCACGGAGAAGTTTGGTCTTCTCGCCTACTCGCCGCCTTACTGAATCAGAATGACTTACAAAGCGTTGCCCAAGATGCTCGCGCGTTTTTACGTGCTGAAGTCGGCACTCAACCAGAAGTTGACCGTGGAAGCTCTTACCCATTAATCAAAGAAGTCCTTGCCCAACATCAACATCACCGATTGGTCGTAACCGGCTTTATGGCGCAGGATGAAGCAGGTCAGACTGTGCTTTTAGGTCGTAATGGATCCGATTACTCCGCAACTGTTATTGGTGCGCTAGCGGAAGTCTCTCGCGTCACTATCTGGAGTGATGTTGCAGGCGTTTACAGCGCAGATCCACGCTTAGTCAGTGATGCGTGTTTGTTGCCTTTGCTAAGGCTGGATGAAGCCAGCGAACTCGCTCGTTTAGCGGCTCCAGTACTCCACAGTCGAACCTTACAGCCTGTGGCCCAAAGTACCATGGACCTGCATCTTCGCTGTAGCTATGAGCCTGAGTCAGGCTCAACGCGAATTGAACGAGTACTCGCTTCTGGGCGCGGTGCAAAAATCGTTTCCTCGCTCGACGAAGTGTTGCTTATCCAACTTAACTTCAATGCAGGGCATGATTTTGCTCGCTTAGAAAAAGAAGTGCTCTCAGGATTAAAGCGCGCTCAGCTTGAACCTTTGACCTATGAAATTCAAGACGATCAAAACTCATTGCGTTTAGCTTACACAGCAGAAATTGCAGGTGGTGCTCTGGAGTATCTTCAAGATGCGGCCATCGATGCTGAGATAAAGCTGAAGGAAGGCTATTCGCTGATTGCAGCAGTCGGCGCTGGGGTAACCAAAAATGCCAACCACTGCTACGGCTTTTATCAAAAACTCAAGTCATCACCAGTCGAGTTTATTTCTGAGTCCCAATCGGGGTTAAGCTTAGTCGCCGTTTTACGTCGCACAGACACTTCACCCTTAGTCAAGGGCATTCACAGTCAGTTATTCCAAGCACAGAAGCGAGTTGGCATCGCCTTGTGCGGTAAAGGTAATATTGGTGCCAGTTGGCTTGAGTTGTTTGCAGAGCAAAAAAGCGATCTGGAGAAACGCCGCGGGATGAACTTTGAATTGGTCGCCGTCGTAGACAGCCAAACTTACTGGTTTAACCCAAATGGCATTGATGCCACCTCCGTAAGTAATCACTTCAGCGAAGAAGCCGTTGAGTACCAGCCTGGCGAATGGATCGAGAAGCTGGGAGCGATCCAAGGCTATGATGAGGTTGTGGTTCTCGATGTTACTGCAAGCAAAGAGCTCGCAAATCAGTATTTAGCCATCGCAGAGCAAGGGATGCATTTGATTTCGGCTAATAAAGTGGCTGGTTCAGCCTCAAGTCAATACTACCACCAAGTGCAAGACGCATTTGCCAAAATTAATCGTCATTGGCTCTACAATGCAACTGTTGGGGCAGGCCTGCCAATTAACCATACGGTACGCGACCTACGTGAAAGTGGTGACGACATTCAAGCGCTTTCAGGGATTTTCTCCGGCACGCTATCTTGGCTATTTCAGCAGTATGATGGCTCCGTCCCCTTCGCAGAGCTGGTTGATCTTGCATGGCAACAAGGTTTGACTGAACCCGATCCGCGCAGTGATCTCGATGGATCAGATGTCATGCGTAAACTGGTGATTTTAGCGCGTGAAGCGGGTTTGCATATTGAACCAGAAGCTGTGAAAGTCGAAAGCTTAGTGCCAGAAGAGCTTTCAGAGCTCTCTTTAGATGAATTCTTAGATAAGAGTCAAATACTCAGTGAACTGCTCGCTGAGCGTCTTGAGAAAGCTCAGCGAGAAGACAAAGTGCTCCGCTATGTCGCACGACTTGAGAAAAATGGCAAGGCAACCGTGGGCGTCGAAGCGCTAAGCAAAGAGCATGCACTGGCTAACTTGCTCCCTTGCGACAATATCTTTGCGATCGAGAGTAAGTGGTACAAAGACAATCCACTTGTGATTCGCGGCCCTGGAGCGGGAAGAGAAGTCACATCAGGCGCCATACAATCGGATCTCAACTTACTTTCAAGTCTACTTTAACTGTTATGGGCTGCCTTATAGGCAGCCTTTTCTTTAGTCTAGCCAAGATAACAAAAGCCACCATCGATGTTACGTTCGGATTTCACATTGAGGATCACTCATGATCAACTTGAAAAAAATTCATAATCACACTGTTGACATTAAACCGCATTCAATTCATTCTGTGGACATATAGACGTCTAAACGTCGATTTAAGGATTAGTATTTTAGTGAGCAGAGTTGCCACATGGAGAGAGTAAGATGGGATACACGCACGCAGGTCATATCGACGCACTAAACCAAAACATCGCTGAGCTTTCTGACAACATCAATGTGTCGTTTGAATTCTTTCCACCGAGCAGTGAGAAAATGGAAGAAACGCTTTGGAATTCTGTACATCGCCTAAAGACTCTCAAACCTAAGTTTGTTTCTGTAACCTACGGTGCTAATTCAGGTGAGCGTGATCGTACACACTCAATCATCAAAGAAATCAAAGCAGAGACAGGTCTAGTTGCAGCACCTCATTTAACTTGCATTGACGCGAGCCGTGATGAGCTCATCCAAATCGCAGATGACTATTGGAACAACGGTATTCAAAGCATCGTGGCACTACGCGGAGATATTCCACCGGGCGGTGGCAAACCTGACATGTATGCCTCTGACTTGGTTCAACTCTTAAAAGAGCGCCATGATTTCGACATCTCAGTCGCGGCTTTTCCTGAAGTTCATCCAGAAGCCAAGAGCGCTCAAGCTGACTTGCTTAATTTGAAACGCAAAGTCGACGCAGGAGCAAATCGCGCTATCACTCAGTTCTTCTTCGATGTTGAAAGCTACTTACGTTTCCGTGATCGTTGTGTTGCGGCCGGAATTGATGTTGAGATTGTGCCTGGAATTCTACCAGTATCTAACTTCAAACAGGCGTCTCGATTTGCTGCGCAGAATAATGTAAAAGTCCCGAGCTGGATGGCGAAACAATTTGAGGGTCTGGATGATGACCCAACCACGCGTCAATTAGTGGGGGCGAGTCAAGCTATTGATATGATCAGAGTACTGAGTCGTGAAGGGGTTAAAGACTTTCATTTCTACACTTTGAACCGCGCTGAAATGACCTACGCGCTATGTCACACCTTAGGTGTTCGACCTAGCAATTAGCTATAGTTCCCAATAAAAAAGGTTGGCACTGCCAACCTTTTCTAATTCGATTCAAGCAAAGGGTTACTCTACTTCGTCCATTTTACCTAGTAGGTTACGGATACGGTCCTGCCACGCAGCATGCTCTTGTTGCATCTGTTGTGCTTTCTGTTCAAGCTCTTCGCGGTTCGAGCGAAGTTCATTCGCTTCTTCTGCTAGCTTTTCTTTCTCTTCTTTCAGTTCTTCAACTTCCATCTGTAGCAGAGAAATAGTGTCTACTGCAGTTTGGATTTTCGCTTCTAGTTGTTCTAGTACTTCAAAAGACATCTTAGCCTACCTTTGGTTATTCGTGTATGTGGAGGTCACTCCACTCAATTCCTTCATTCTACTCAGCCAGAGAATGATAAACACGCCCTATATTCGATATTTTGCACCATTCGGTCAAAAAATCAGCACACCTTGACAATACGCTGACGGAAAGCGATCGATAAGGCGAAATTCTGCAAACTCTACGCTGTTTTGATCGAGTTCAATTCAAATCGCACGAAATGGCAAACGTTTTCTTTTGGTTGTGTTAGAATCCTGCCGATTTTCTCATTCCCCATACTTTGGAGTCATCATGAAACGCGATTTAGCAATGGCATTTTCACGAGTTACAGAAGGCGCAGCTCTAGCAGGCTACAAATGGCTAGGCCGCGGCGATAAAAACGCTGCTGACGGCGCAGCGGTAGAAGTAATGCGCACCTTACTCAACAAAACCGAGATCAGTGGTGAGATTGTCATTGGCGAAGGCGAGATCGATGACGCACCCATGCTTTACATCGGTGAAAGTGTCGGTATTGGCGGAGATGAAGTTGATATTGCAGTTGACCCAATCGAAGGGACGAGAATGACGGCCATGGGCCAGTCTAATGCGTTAGCGGTACTTGCTGCTGGCGAAAAAGGCAGCTTCCTTAAAGCGCCAGATATGTACATGGAAAAGTTGGTTGTTGGCCCTGGAGCGAAAGGGTGTATTGACTTAAACAAGCCGCTTAAAGAGAACTTAGAAAACATTGCTACCGCGCTCAACAAGTCATTGGACACATTAGTCGTCATCACCTTAGCTAAGCCACGCCATGATCAAATTATCGCAGAAATGCAGGCAATGGGTGTCCGTGTTTTTGCTGTGCCAGATGGCGACGTGGCAGCTTCAATTTTAACGTGCATGCCTGATAGTGAAGTTGACGCGATGTACTGTGTTGGTGGCGCACCCGAAGGTGTTGTTTCTGCTGCAGTCATTCGCGCATTAGACGGAGATATGCATGGTCGTTTACTTCCTCGTCATGAAGTCAAAGGTGATAGTGAGGAAAACAGAATCTATGGTGCTGCTGAGCTAAAACGTTGCCAAGAAATGGGTGTAGAGGCCAATGTTGTCTTAACTATGGAAGATATGGCACGCAGTGATAATGTCGTGTTCTCTGCGACGGGAATCACCAAAGGTGATCTTCTCGATGGGATCTCCCGTCAAGGTAATATTGCCACAACGGAAACGCTATTGATCCGAGGTCGTTGCCGTACCATTCGCCGCATTAAATCTACTCACTACCTGGAACGCAAGGATCCAGAAGTGAGAGATATCATCCTATAATAAAAATGGTCAGCAATTGCTGACCATTTTTATTTTCGCTCGATGCAAACTCGATTTTTACCTTGCGCTTTAGCTTGATAGAGCAAGCCGTCAGCCTGGCGGATGCCTTGAGTTATCCATAGGTGGCGATAGCTCTCATAACAATGACTACGATATATCACAGCACCTGCTGACATCGTTAGAGCACAGTCTTCTCCTGTTGAGGGCAGACGGTAGCCTTGTAAGCTTATCTGCTGCTGTGTACGCTCAAAGATAGTTGCGATGAGTTGGTCAGATTCACCGGATATTGCGACGACAAACTCTTCTCCGCCAAACCTGGCGACAAGATCACATTGACGAGTGCTGTCAGTCATCAATACGGCTATATGACGAAGTGCCTGGTCTCCAACTTCATGACCATGCAAGTCGTTAAATTGCTTAAAGTCGTCGATATCAAACACCCCAATCCCAAGAAAACGCTTTTCTTCCATAGCGAGCAGTGCATGTTCAAACCCGCGGCGATTCGCAAGACTCGTAAGAGGATCATGCATCGCCAAATACTGCAATTTAACCTTCGTTCGCTCAGAGTGGCGAAACCAAAGCACGCCAGTAAAACACAAATAAACTAAAAGCAGCAAAGATAACTGCTCTCTTTTGTAATCTAATATATGCCAGATATGTACACTCTCAGGCTCATCGACACTCAAATACAGGCCTGTCGGCTCACCTTGAAACATCAGGGGTGAAGAGAACGTAAAGCCTAATAAATCTTGGTTATTCTCACCAGGGTAGCTAGCAAGGTAATAACCCGAATCTACGTCCTCAAGTAAGCTATCTCGATAGCTGTCAATTGCAAGCACTCCTTTAAACTCACCATCAATGTATATGCCGCGAGTAACCGTGATAACCTTCTCTCCCGTTAAATAGTCTTCATAGTCTCCTGTAAACACAACCTTATCGTGTTGGTCGTTGATACTGTGACGTACTGTATTGATCCAGTAGGGTCTATTAAGCACAACATTGTCGAAGGTGTCACCCTTAAGAGCTTGAGCAAATTCTTTTGGGGAAGAGATAATAAATTTGTCTTTAGATAAGAAATAGATTGATGAGATTCGTTCAATAGCTTGAGCGAAGTAAGCCATTGACGGCGCGATAAATAAACGGCGATAAGCTTCTTGGTACAACTCATCATTAGGATCACACATATTTTCTGGGCCAGAAAAGAGAAAATCATAATCTTCTCCAGATTGGCTTACTCCACCAAAATTGCAGGTTGCTCCTTTAAGGTCAATAGTATGAGGAAGAACATAATGTTCATTCTGCAATGGATAAAGCACAGAGATACTATACTCAAGCGCATTGATTACTTGTGTTAGTTCTTCAAGTGCACGCTCGACCCTTTGCTTTTCTTGTTGATACTCAGACTTCGAAGCCCCAGTAGAATCAACGAGCAGTAGTGCTATAGACAGTAGAAGAAAGACTGTAATCCCTGCAAATGATTTGCTAACTCCTATTTTGTTTCCCTCTATCACGAATTCACCCGAATATGAAAATAGGTTAGTATTTTATCAGGATGGTGTACTTTTTCTAGATAGAACGAAGAGGTATCAATTCTTTAATACTTTAGTTGCAGTTACAGGCTTTGATGCGAAAACATGTTGTTCATTCTGCAGGGCTAAAA
>NZ_AEVT01000027.1 GCF_000189275.1 Vibrio sinaloensis DSM 21326
TGCGTCGGGGGATAGAATGAGTGTAGTTTAGGTGTATTTTTTATCATTGTTACCAGTTATTATCGTGGGAAAAGAATACTATCCTCGCTATCAGGAGGAGGAGCAGATGGAAGAACTTAAGGAGCAATTCCAAGAACTGCTGTTCGATGAAGATGAGAAAGTCAGAGTTACTTCTATAAAAGTCGAAGAGAACGTCATTGCTTTGCGGGCTCATATTTCAAACGTAGAACTAAGTGCGAAGAATAAAGCTATGATTGCACAAAACTCTCAGAAGATATTACCAACCAAAATATGTAATAGCGTGAAATTAAGCACATGGTTATCGCAAGGTAAATGGGTTTCTGTAGATGTAGTGGCAAATGGCAGCAATCCCGTAACTAACGTCAGGGTGACTAACGATAGTTGCACATAACAAAGCGTTTAAGGCAGATTCCCAACGCTTGTCGTTTTGCATTTCAAGTTGGGTTTAGTGTTTACGGTGTAAAGGTTTAGGTTAGGTGGTA
>NZ_AEVT01000026.1 GCF_000189275.1 Vibrio sinaloensis DSM 21326
GAAATTCGTGCTGATGAAAATGGTATAGGTAGTGTCTTAATCTTGAAAGGCTCTTGGTCAGACTATGTCTTGGAATATATGCTTTCTAATGAAATTAGAGCGCTTCGTTTGACTGACTCCTTCGGCTTCAAAGACCGAGACATTTCATTCATATCACAGCTTACCTTTCTGAAAAGTTTGGAGATATACGTTTGGGATGCAACTGGGTTGAAGAGTATTGAGGCTTTGACAGAGTTAGAAGTTTTAGGGCTTCAGTGCAAAAGCCAACAAAAAATAGATTTTTCGCGTTTTTCCGATTTGAAGGTTTTTAATGCTACTTGGTCCAAAGGTCTAAGTTCAGTGCTTACGCTCAATACTCTCAAGAAATTAAACATCCAAAATTACCCAAATCAGAATCTAGAGTCGCTAAGTGGAGTGGAAAACTTAGAACAGTTGTACCTTACTTCTAGAAAGTTAAAAAACCTTGATGGAATACAGCACCTATCTAAGTTGAAGTTACTAGAACTCTATAACTGCCCACTTCTAGCTTCTCTGAATGGCACAGAAAAATGTCCCAAATTAAAGAGTATCGAGATTGAAGCGTGTAATCGGGTTTGCGTATAACAAGGCGTTTAAGGCGGATTCACAACGCGTGGCGATTTCAGTTTAAGTTAAGTTTAGTGTTTAAGGTGCAATGGTTTAGGTTTGGTGGTTAGCGTTG
>NZ_AEVT01000025.1 GCF_000189275.1 Vibrio sinaloensis DSM 21326
TTTAAATGGAAGCAACGTTATTTTCTATTTAAATAGTAAACCACAATTGAACAGACGATTATTAGGGTTCGCGGCATTACGTTCGCAACCCCAATAAATTCATTTTGGTCATAATAAAAAGACACTGACATGAAAAAATTTAAGTTATCTTCTGCAGCGCTTTCTGTTGCAATGTGTATGCATGGTGGAGCGGCATTAGCTTCAGATCTGCCAATATGGGATGGTACGACCCACTATGATGCTGGTGCGGGTGGCTCCATCACGGGGTATCCGTTTGTCGTCGATTTTGGCGGCGTAGAAATGACCGCCGCTTGGTATGTTGACGGCGCTCCAGACCTAGGCCCAGAGTACCCAAATATCCAAGAGCTATATGCGCAAAACCCCGATGACTCTCTCGTTCGACAGTTTATCTTCTGGTGTCCTGGAGCAACGGCTCCGGGCAGCCCTGACTTTGTGGAAGGTTTTCCTGATTATACCAGCCCTTGGTCTCGAAGTGGTGGCGCAAGCACAACCTCGGCTAGCTGTGAAGAGTCTTATCTAGCACTTCATGGCGGCGACGATGGTGGTGAGCCTGAAGAGGAGACCAGCACACTTGTGATGGATGCGAAGTCGATTGAAACTCATGAGATCAATGGTTTTGATCCAACAGGCGGGAGCATTGTTGACGACGAAAAGCAAAACTACTTATCGAAAACGTCATCACGAGTGATGAAGCATTTATCGAATGAGTATGAGCGAACCACTGACCAAAAAGTTTCGGCTTACATTACCGATTGGTCTCAATACGATGCGCGTATCAGTAACCCGAATGTTGACAGCAATGGTGACGGGAAAGTCGACCTGTCTGAATCCGGTCGCGGCTTTGATTTGCAGCGTATGATCGATAACCCAACCATGTTCGATGTTTTAATCTTCTCGTTTATGGGCATTTGTGGTGATACAGGAACAAACGCTGCGACAATCTCAAGTCATTGCACGGGAGCCTTTAACGGTGGTGAGGATAGCGAGAACGGTGAAGTCATTCTTGTTGACCACTGGGGTGACATGGCGTCGCAAGTTAACACGGGTACGCCTGGTAACTTCGATATATCACCAACTAACTGGAAGTCTTTCATTGGTAATGATACCGCGGTTGGCGGTGCGCTGGGGGGAATGTTTGCAGTACAAGATGCAGCACGAGCCCGGGGCCACGAACTTGAATTGGCACTGAGTATTGGTGGTTGGTCGATGTCTGGTTACTTCAGCGAAGTCGCAAAGACCCCAGAACTACGAGCTAACTTTGTTAATAGTGTTGTTGAGTTTGCTGCAGCTTGGAACGATGGCGAACAAAAACGATTCCACCGAATCGATATTGACTGGGAGTACCCAGGGTTTGGTCCAGAAGGAAGCAGCTGTTCAACCTGCAGCGAGGATGGTGAGAACTACGTTACTCTGCTTCAACAATTGCGAGAAGTTCTGGATAGTAACCCTCATACTCAAGGCATGAAAATCACTGTTGCGACGGTTGGTGTTCCTGAAAAAATGGCGGAAATGGAGCCGGTATTTGCTTCAAACATCGTCGATGACTACTTTGTTATGACGTATGATTTTTGGGGCACTGGCTGGGCTGATAACCTTGATCACCACTCTAACTTGTACAGGGGTGAAAACAGCGCTGACGAAGCCATTCAATACATCGCTGGACTTGGCGTTCCTAAGTCAAAAATCCATGTTGGTTATGCTGGCTACGGCCGCTCAGGCGCGGGTGTGACTGACTTTGCCAATAAGCAGTATGATAAAACAGCCAAAGCAGTGGGTACCTTCGAAAATGGTGCTCCAGAAATGGCCGACCTTGTTTTCAACTGGTTAGATCTAGGCGATAACCCAGAAACATCGCCAAGTGGTAAGAATGACTTTTCACTTATTACAGATTTTAGCGCTCAAGCTCAGTTACTTTACAATGAGACGACGAACAACATCATCTCTTTAGATACGCCGACGACGGTAAAAGCGAAAGCCAAATACGCGAAAGAGCAGGGCCTTGGCGGGATCTTTAGCTGGGCGGGCGACCAAGAGAATGGCATGTTAGCCAACGCTGCGCATGAAGGCTTAGGTCACACAGCTAAAGGTGACTTAGTTTGGGATATGGCTCAGTCTTACGGCTGTGGCCAAGGCATTGTTGAATGGGGTAACCCTGAGGCGTATCAAGAGCTGACTGAAGCAGAGTCAGATGCGGTTTGTAAAGGTGTGTTTGAGAAAGATTATAGTGGTTACAAGCGTATCCATAGCTCAGATACAAATACAATGTCGAACTTGCTTGGTGATAATAAGCCAGCGGTTGGTCAAACCATCACTATGAAGGTTAAGCAAGCAGGGGAAACCTTGTTTGTTGCCGCGGGTAGCATTCGTGATAACTCTCACAATGAGGGGGTTTATGACTATACCCGAATCCTAGCTCAAGGTTATGGCGGTACGGTATTACCTTTGTACAAAGTGAATGGTGATGATCACTACGCGCGTTTCATTTATGGTCACAGAAACTCTTCAGGTTTTATTAACCCTAAGAGTGTTCCTGCTTCAAACTACAAAAACGGTCTTTACTGTGCTTATGACTGTGAAGACATCACGGTAGAATACGGTAAAATCCCAGAAGTATACAATGTTGAAAAACAGGTGTCAGGACCAAGTGTCGAGCCAGGGACCACGATGCGATTGGTGGCAACACTGGGTGAGGAAGAGGTATACCGCTCGGAGTTCGTTACCAACGACTACCACAACCTAAGCTATCGTTGGCCAGACATGCTGTGTTCACAAGGCATCCAAAAAGACTTTGCCGAAGAGCAAGCTCAGATTGCTGCTGGTGAACAAGTGGACGGCTTAGTACTAGCATGTGGTGAGATGTCGGGCATTAATAAAGTCGAAACTATAAACGGCACTAACTACCGTAACTATGTTTGGTCAAACAACCCTCATGTAACAGTGACGATTGAAGCGGTAAAATAAAACCCTTAAATAGACCTCGCTAAACGTAAGAGCAAATCAGTTACCACTGGTTTGCTCTTTTTTTTTGCAAGACATCTTAGTCGCTCTTTATGAATAGGTAGGGAGAGGTTCACTGAGTAGTGACTTCGTGCAGGGAGTTTGGTTATGTATGCAGAGAGTTGAAAAGTGAGTTGACTCGGAAAAAGTCGATAGCTCCGTTTTGTTTGGCGTCTGACTTTCGCCATTGATTTTGAAATGTTCCTGCGACTTCTTTATAGCATAGAGGGCAGCATTCGCGTTTTGCGGCGAAGTGTGCTTTTGGGGTCTGACTAAAAATGACGTTATGCTTGTTACAGGTAATTTTCACTGGCGTTCGGCTATTTAAGTAAATGACCGATTCATAGCAGTACTTGTCACCCCATTTCTCTTTAGCCTTCTGTACAAATGATTGTTTCGTGTCTCTAGGGATTGCCATACTCTTGGTTTTCTCAGTAAATGACGACTGGTGTTGTTGGATTTCCTATTGTAGATAAAGTGACTCTTTTATCACTTGGAATAAGTTTAGTAATGTTTAAATGCGTTTGTGCATCGCCATTTTAATCCGTATTGGTGCAGATACGTGTTGAAAAGCGCAGAGTGATGAGAGCGCAAAAAAATGATAGAGCAACAATCGCGCTATCGACGAGCGGGTTGGTAAAGAGATGGGAGTTATCTAGGCTCAATAACCGCTATTTAGAAGCGAGTTTCAGATTACAGGCCGCCTTTGGTCTTCGCCGAGAAGAGTGCATGAAGATAATACTGCGCTTTTCAGATAAAGGTGAACACTTAGTCCTGACTAAAACGAAAGGCGCTAGACCCCGAGCCGTACCAATCAGAACCCAAGCGCAGCGTGAACTCATCGACTCGATAAAAAAGTGGGTGGGGGATGGTTCACTAATACCGAAAGAGGACACGTATAAAACTCATTTAGGTAGATACGAACGAGCGTGCATCAAGATGGGGCTAGAGCGTGCACATGGCCTAAGACATGCGTATGCGCACCAGCGATACCTTGAGTTGACGGGTAATCGCGCTCCTGCTGCGGGAGGCCCGTCAACGAAAGGGTTGAGTGGTGCAGACAAGCAGCGTGACTATGAAGCCAGAATGATCATTAGCGAAGAGTTAGGGCATAGTCGAGAGGAAGTGACAGCGGTTTATCTTGGGCGTTGAATTAGCGGTTAGCCCCCCACAAATGAACTTAAAAGTGTTCTAGGTTAGAACACTTTTTTCGTTTATCTGTATTAATAGCTAGTAAGTTTTTTTTTGTTCCATTAAGTGTAATTATCTATATCACGAAAAGGAGACATATAGTAACCAAAAGCACCTTTGACAAATTGCTATATAATCTGTCAGTTGTCCTGATAAAAATATCCGTCAGTCATGTTGGCATATTAGCTGGGAGTAAACGTCTTTTTCTGTACTACTTAAAACAAAGCGCCCAAGACTGCACTTTGATATTCTTGAGTGCAAACTTTTTCTTTTATTATGTCAATTTCACGTTGAAGTGTGTCGTCATTTAAACTGTGGCTTAACTCTTCTAGCTCTTTGAGTTCTTGTTTAAAAATATCGATCTGTGTTTTCCTAGCACCATTTAGGAGGGCTAAATTTAAAACCCGCAGCGTTTCTTCAGCCCTTTTCTGTTCATGTGGAGTTAGCCCAGTTTTTACTTCAATAACACCTGTATCAAGGAAATTTAAGAAAAGCTTAGGGTCGTCAATATCTGGCTTAATTATATCATTAGCATTATATTGACCAGGTCCATTTTTTCCTTCACGGTCCTTGTAATGACCACAAGTGTTGCTGCTGCTTAACCCACAGCAGCCGAATAAGTTCGTCCAATTAAAAGTTAAGTGCTTATAAGGTGTTGAGCCGTCGGTTTTTTGGCCTTTGTGAAAGAAATGTTCAATATGCCCATTACCTTTAATCGCTACTGACTCACAGTAAACACAAAATCCATTTTGCATGGTATTTAGTTTGTTCCATATATCTACTCGGCATGCTCTGTTAGGACTGTTTTTTGTCCATTTTTGGGTATTATGATCATAACTAGACAAGCCCGTAGGCGCAGAGGTTGGTCTGTTCAGTTTTCTCATAGCCAGTTACTCTTTTGTTCTCAACCGAGCTTTCATGCTATGTATCCTAATCTGGCTTTCACAATCCACAACTACAGGGTGGTTTTCACCAAAATGAGCTTTAATTTTTTCAAATGTCGACTCCCTCAACTCTTCGTTACTTTCTTTAAGGTATCTAGAGAAGTCAGTTAGCCAAGAAGCTTCTTCAAGCTTTTCTGGTACCGAGTTAGTTCCCATAATTCGGGCTAGGATACTCGCACTTGTTACGCCTTTCGTTTGAAACGTTGGAGTTTCAATAATCGGATAACCATGTTTATTAAGGCAAATTTTTCGAATGCATTTATTATCAACCGTAGAGAGAACTTGAGGGCTATGAGTCGTAACTATAAATTGTATATTGGGAAAAGTAATTTGAAGACCAATAATAATTTCCTGCTGCCATTTTGGATGAAGATGTAACTCAATCTCATCGATAACTACGATACCATGTCCATGCAAAGGGTTGCTGGAATCAGGGTTCAAGGTTACTAATCTACGAGCTAAGTCGCCAGTTAATGCGACCAGCATTTTTTGCCCTTGTGACAACTGAGCTATGTTTACTTTATTGCCAAAGTTCTCTACTAATATTCGAGGTTTACCTGTACTACGATCCACCTCAAGATTCTTGACGTCAGGCACCAACGTTTCAATTGCTTCGTTGACAAAGTTCAAATGTCTTTGATATTTGGCTGAGGCCGTTGATTTACGTAAGTCTGCAAGTTGCCCTTTTAATGAATTAAGCTTTGCGGTAAATGGGTCATTTTCCTGTGGTTGCTCACCTTGGTATACATCATCAATGGTTCTTTGTAAGGTGTTTATCTGCTCGTTGAGCTCTTTAACTTCCTTCGTCTCTTCACCTTCAGCTAAGTTTACTAACTCGATATATAGTTTGGAGAAGTCATCTAACTTACCATTACCTTTTAAGGAATCCTTAAGGGCTGAAAAACGATTTCCTTCTCGATCGCCAGAAGCTTTCTCTGTTACTGATGTTTTTAACTCGAAATCAGAACGTTCAACAGAATAATATGCGAGAAGAGGAAGTGTAATTGATTCGTTTTTCGCTGTACTCCTGTATATTGCCCCGAACTGCTTGATGACATTAACATCATTAGATTTACTACCTGTGTAACCTTGAACTGGTAGGGCTAGTGATGCTTCAAACCTGTTGATTTGGTCTAGCTTAAAATTGCAGGTAAGCTCCGCATAGTCAGTCGCTTTGATATTAATATCACTTAGTTTGACAAAGTTGCCATTCACAGAGTCTTTCTCTAAGTTATTGTTAAACCAAGAGAAAATGTTGGCCATAGCATCAGCAAAACTTGTTTTACCTGCACCATTATCACCAATAATAACGGTTAATTTCTCATCGAAATCGAGACATAGATCATCAAACCGCCTAAAATTGGATAAAGACAGTGAATTTAATCGTAATTTCTTGTCGGCCAGTGAATTTTCAAGCACTTCAAAGTATTTTTGAGCCAGTTCTTTATTTTGTTCTACATGCTTACCTTTTAGGTAGTTTTCATACAATTGAAACTGTGAAAGTAGAATACCTTTTTCTGCATTCTCTATTTGTGCTCGAATTGCTCTACTTTGAGATTTTTGCTTATTAACCATTTGAGTCCTCAATAATTTGAGTAATTAACTCGATAGAGTACTTTTTCTTTAGTGATTGAAGAAACATTGGCTCTATGTGCTTGGCAAACGCTAGAAGGCCTTTTAGGTGTAATCTATCTTCATCACTAAGACAACCAACTTGAACCTGATGGACCAAGTGCTTTATGTATCTTTTTCGTTGCCTTCCCAAAGATAACTTTCCATCATTATTTAGTGTGATTCCTGTCACGTGCCTATTATGGGCTTTAGATGAAAATTTTGTTTTCTTTCTATTTATTTTAATAGAGTTTCCGAAATTCTCTGCCAGATGTTCCTTTACAATCTGTGGTAGTTCAAACAGTATCTCTTTGCTCTTTGTTGAAAATGTTAAGTCATCAGCATAGCGGGTATAAGTAATACCTTTCTTACGGCATATTTTGCTTATATTGCAATCAAAGCGATACATGAAAAAATTTGATACAAGAGGAGAGCTTGGTGCTCCAATACTAAGAACTAAGCTACCCCCTGTTGTTTTACTCGGACACCAAAACAATAATTGCTCTAGTACTTTTTGGTCTTGGCTAGGAGGAAGCGGTTTTATCGACTCCCAGACTTTCCAAAATAAACTACTAGAGATTGAGTTGAAGAAGTTTTCGAGATCCAATTTTAGCAAATAGGGATTGTTTTTATGTGCTAGGGCATTTTGCTTAATGCCTATCCCTTCCCGATAGGCCATTGCTGCCTCGTGAATTGGTAGCTGCTGAAGTTCTAAATATTTTCTTTGGAACTCTTTTAACTCTTTTGAGGGTTGAGCAATAGTACGATGACCTGATGTACGTTTGGGGATTGTATATACTTTGTACTTCTTTGGCGCATTTAACAAAAAGAGAGAGACATCGATTTCACTCTTATTTAACTTTTCTGCTAATTGCTTAATCAAACTCATTCTATTTCCTATAAGAAGCCCAAGGGAATTTCCTTGGGCTTAACTCTTTACTAGAGGAAGCGATAGGTTCGCGACCAGATTGACGAACGGAGTGAGAAGATCTGGTCGCGAACCTATCGCAACCATAAAAACCGTTCAATAAGTTAGAGTCTGGCTAAGCACCCGACTAGACGAATTCGTCCTAAGCTAAAGAGTATAAACATTATAAAACAAGTCAGTAAGAGTGTTCAATTAGAGAGGTGCATAAATTTTTCTGCCTGTTTGGAGTTGTTACGAACCAGTCGGTCTGAATTGATTAGTTAATCCACTAAGAACGAATCTTGCAATAGTTGTAACTCCACTAACTCATCTGCATGTGCAGTATGATCATCTAATCCTTCGAGTAGCTCTTGCTCGGAAAAATCTTCTTATCCATATCTGTAGCCTCACTAGTAAGCGATTTGATAGAAAGTATATCATTGATGTGGGATTTACTCGGAAGCTTGAGAGGGACTCTTTGAGGCACTTTCAGATATGTTCTAGAGTGAAGAATAAAGTAGGGGAAGTAGGGCAGTGATTTGAGTCGCGGTGAAAATGGGTCTAAGATAGTTGAGAGAGAAACTACTGTATAAGTCCACTATTCGTCCACACTTAATCCACACCAAAAATGGTGTGGATTAAGTGTGGGGTTGGGTAAAGTGGTGAAGTTTCAGTAAGTTGAAGAGAATTGAGAGCGTTTTTGAGGGCTCAAAAACGGTGAAACCCCGATGTTGGTAGCATCGGGGTTTCGAATTTTTAGATGTCTCGGATGGTAAGGCCGATTATCTTTTTATGCAAAAGGTTGGATTTAATCCGAATTAATTCCTTGGTAGGGAATTAGATGCGGATGAAGTCCATGTGCTCAACTTTTGGCTTGTAAGCGTGACGTTGAACGTCTTGTGGCTTAACTTTAACTTCAGCGCCGTCGATCACTAGAACGATACCTTCGTAGAACTCAGGTTTGTCCATTTGGTTAACAACGTCATCGTGGTTAAGAACGATAGATACTGCTGCTTCTTCACCGCCGTATACAACTGCAGGGAATTTACCAGCGTGACGTAGGCGGCGGCTCGCACCTTTACCTAGTTCAGTACGTACTACTGCTTCAAATTTCATAGTATTTACTCTCAAATATGAAAAAATTTAAATTCACATTCAGCGATGCGACCTCGCTCGAATGTGCTAATCGCTTAGGAGTAATTGGTAGTAACTCGATAAGCGAGCGCGGATACTAACACTGTACTGGGGTTCTAGCAATAGATAATCATGCTAACTGAACATCTTTTGAGTAAATCGATTCAATTAGTTAGCGAGTGATTGCTGTGAGTGTATATGGTGCTGAATTTATGAGCGCATACCTTACAGAGCCGCGTTGTTTTGATGAGGGAGTTTTCCCTCAGAAGTGAATCGAATCTGAATGGCTTTCTCACGGGCGGTTAAGTCTACCTTGGTTAAATTGTTTATCAACAGCACAACAGTTTAATAAAAGGGTATCGCTATGGAACAGTTAAGTATTGTCATTATCACACTCAATGAAGAGAAACGCATTGGTCGTTTACTTGAAAACCTAAGTCAGCAAACGTATCAAAACTTTGAGGTCATTGTCGTTGACTCAAACAGTGACGACGCCACGTGCGATGTGGCTCAAGCATACAGCAATGCCTTGCCGAAGCTAACCGTCCATAGAATGGCAGGTCGCGGTACCAGCTTAGGCCGTAATACGGGAGCAGAGTTGGCGCAGTATCAACGTATTCTATTCCTCGATGCCGATGTACAGCTAAGAGCTAATTTCCTGCAAGAAGCGATGATGCAACTTGAAGAGAAGAAGCTTGAGGTCGCGGGTGTGTTTATGGGGGCTAATGGCTTACCACTGATTCACAAGCTGGGTTACGGTTTGTTTAACGTTGGCTTATACCTGACTCAGTTCTTTTTTCCGACGGCAGTGGGGGCCTGTATCTTCTCGACTAAGCGCGTGCATAAAGAAATCGGAGGGTTTGATGAAGAGATTGTTTTATGCGAAGACTGCGATTACGTCAAACGTGCCAGTCAAACTTGGCGATTCCGCTTTCTAAACCTTACCTTCCGCTTTGACCCGCGCAGGTTGGATCAAGATGGTGTTTTTAAAATGGGTTACACCTATTTATCTGCCAATGTTCGTCGATTCATCTTTGGGGAAATGCGCAAAAACGAGATGAACTACCAGTTTGGCCACTATAAAGAGCAATAAGCGTTAGTGGTGATGAAATGGAAGGTGTAGTCAGTCTATTCTTTGGGGCGTTAATGGATGCTTTAATTGGCCCCAATTTATTTGTACCCGGTGAGCCATTTCTATTGGCCGCTGGGTACCAATTGCATCAAGGCATAGTTACTGGTGTGTTGGCAGTACTGTTGGGCGGGTTGATTGGAGATCAAGCCAGTTACTTTATTGGTCGTCGATTGGGCAAACCCGCACAGAGAAAACTGATTGACTGGCAGCCTAAAACGAAAAGACCCATCGCGCGTTGCCGTCATTTAATGGCAACAAAAGGGAACGCGATTTTGATGTTTGCTCGCCTTCTTGGGCCTGTTGCTTGGGTTGTTCCGTTTATGGCCGGAACCCAGAAGGTAGGCTGGAAGCGCTTTTCGTTGTACTCATCTATTGGGTTGTTACTGGGTGTAGGTCAGTTCGTTTTCTGGGGCTACTTGTTGGCGTATGGCGTCGATAAATTTCCCTTGCTAAATGAAGCAAAGACATTTTTGCTAGAGCACAAATTGACTCTGTACGCATTGGCCGCAACCCTGCTGTTCTATCTCGTCGCGAGGGCGTTCAACTGGCGCTTTAAAGTGAGTGGGTCAATAGCGGTTATTATGGTTTCAACATTGCTTGCCAATTACCTGCACTTTTTCCTCTATTCAGACGATTTCTTGCAGGCAGAGAAGGGCACCAATACAGCGAGCCGTGCCGTGTACGCCCAGCCTAGTGAGCTGGAGTTAAAAGCGTATCCCGGACGGTCATCCGTGTTTGATGCCCAAGCGGTCAATGTTATCTACTATGGTGAAAACCCAAGGAAGATAATGCTCGATTTGGGCTGGATTGAGAACCAAACCTTCTCACGCAATGATCTAGAGCTAAGCGACTATTTAGCGTTACTTAAGCAAAATACGCCACCCGTTTCGGACCTGTTTTGGAATGACGTGCCTCAGGACATGGCGTTTCAACTGCCCGGGGACTTACTAAAGCGTAGCCATATTCGCTGGTGGAAGGGAGGAGTAGATTCTCAATCACAGCAGCTGTTTTGGGTTGGTGCGCTGAGTTATGACAACGGCCTGCAAATTACGCCTTATTCAGGGATTGTCACCGTTTTGCACAGCATTGACCCCAATGTTGATGTCGAGCGAGATAAACTGGCACTGCAAGTTAAGCAGTTGCCGGGTTTACGCCAAGTATCACTTAATGCGACCGCGTTGCCGACTAGCCTTGATGAAGAGCACGATTATTACTCAGATGGTAAAGTTTTGTTCATACGAGATGATGAAATTCAAATTGCGGAGCTTTAATTTCACGCCAATGTACACAGGCTTTTTATTTTTTTAGCAATTTACGTTAAGGTTGAAGAATAGTAAGTCGTCTATTCAATCGATTGTAATGCTTATAATTAATCAAACTTACCGTCTTAATTTGCTGTCGGGGTTCATTGAGAACCTCTCCACTGGGCATAAAGCCTCCCTTGGCACCAATGAAACTGCTTTGCTGCAGTACATGGTGGATAATCCTCATAGAGCCTTGTCTAAATCAGAACTACTCGAACATGTATGGCACCAAAAAGGAGTGATCGTTGAAGAGAGTAGTTTGCTTCACTGTGTCTCTAGCTGTCGTAAGGCGATAGGGGACAGCGGAGAAATCATCACCACGGTTCGCGGAGTTGGCTATCAATTTAATGGCCAAGTTTCAAGCGAAGAAGAGGGTGAAGAAGTACCAGAGCCGGCACCCCAGCCAGAAATCCTCCAACCTCAGGTTGTCGAAGCTGAAGAGTCTCAGATCAAGAAGCGTAACCTGATCTGTATTTCTCTATTCACGCTTGCCGCCGTCGTCAGTTTTGCCCTTTTTTCCTTTACTCGCTCTCCTTGGGTGCAAGCTGACTATCAAGAACAACGATTTATTGGTTGTACTATCCAAGCCAATACGCAAGATAAACCCATTGTGATGACCAACGTACGCATGTTCACGACCAATAATCAGGTGATATTGGTTGACGCAGATGGCCATTCAATCAGCTACCTTGTTGATGAAGTGGAGGTGCAATGTGAATAAGCTTCTTATTGGGTTGAGTTTAGTCTCAGGTGCGGCCGTTGGCGCAATGGCTGCATACATTTCTTCGCCGACGGTTAGCCTTAATATCGTCAGCAAAACCTCGATTTTAGTCCCGACTAAACAGAAGACTGAACAGTTAAACATGCACGCGACCATTACCCTTAAACGTTCGGGGCAGTATGAAGCGTATTTCTTTACCGACGAAAAGGTGGGCTATAACGCATCGGGTAATTATGCGTTTGATTACCACGGTTTGTCGTTAACGCCGACCTCATCGGAGAAGGTGATTCCAGAAGGTAAAAAGCTAAGCCTGATTGAGATGATGTTCTCGCAACGAGGTATGCACTCTATGGAAGGGTTAACCATCATTCCACTCTCTGATAAGCAGATGATCATGGTCGCGCCTCGATACTCCTATCTGTTTAGCGAAGTTACCCCTTAATCATAGGGGATTTTAAGAGCCAGTTTTACTGGCTTTTTTATTGCTCTAAATTCAATAAAATCAAAGGCTTGATATTTTTTTATAATCGCTCATTATTAAAAATCCTTTCGCTGACAAAGCGTTAACTTTGTAGGAGAAATCTTAGGTATAACAACCGCAAGTTTCATCAATTAGAGACAAGCTATGACTCAGTACCTAAATTCTCCACTGTCGGTTTTCTGCGCAGTAAGTGCACTTTTTGCAACACACGTTTCTGCCGAAGAGACTCAACCTGCTATCCCTGTAACGGTAGAAGTGGTGGCGAAACAAGTCCATCAATCTTCGATTGAGGAAGTAGGGAAAGTAAAAGCAACCGATTCAGCGGCGCTAACGTTCAGTGCGGGTGAAAAACTTAAAGCGCTGAATTTTGAAGATGGCGACCAAGTTAACAAAGGCGATTTGATCGCACAGCTAGATGATGCACAAGCGCGAGCAGAATTGGATAAAGCCAAAAGCTCATTAGCGCTGGCAGAATCCAAGCTGGATCGCGTGCTAGCATTATTGAAAAAGCAACCTGATTCCATGTCTGCACAAGATGTCGAAGAGCTTAAGCAACAAGCCAATCTGGCTCGCGCCGACTTCCGTCAAAAGAAAACCGATCTGCAAAACTACCAATTGGTGGCTCCGTTTAACGGCCAACTGACTAATTTTACCCACTCAGTAGGCAGCCGAGTTGAGGCTGCGACGGCGTTGGTCAGCTTAATCAAGCTCGATCCTGTAGAAGTTCACTACTCAATCAGCCAAAACGAAGTCGGTAAAGCGCAGCTTGGCCAACCAGTATCGATTTCGGTTGACGCGTATCCTAACCAATCATTTGTTGGCAAAGTGAACTACATTGCGCCTTTGGTCGATGAAAGCTCTGGCCGCGTTGAAATTCATGCCCATTTAGAGAATCAAAACAACCAACTGGTGCCAGGTATGTTTGCCAAGGTGTCACAAACCGTTGGTAAAGACAGTGCAGAGTTGGTGGTGTCACAGACCGCTGTTGATACTAATGGTGACCAGCGTTTTGTCTGGGTGATTGAAAATGACAAAGCGGTCAAGCGCTCGGTTGAGCTGGGCGATAATACCAATAATGGCTATGTCACGATTAAGTCTGGCTTGAAATTGGGTGAGATTGTGGTGGTCACTGGCCGTCAAAACCTTAATGAGCACTCTGCTGTAGCGGTGCAAAACTCGGTGTCAAAAGTGACGCTACCTTCGCGAACTTTACCTGCTACACCTAAACCCGCACCAAGCGAGGAAGTGAAGCAGCCGGTAAACAAAGAAGCGAGTAAAGAAGTAAAACCAACCAATGAGCAATCTGAGGAGGTAACGAATGAAGCTGCCTGAGATATGCATTAAACATCCGGTGCTCGCATCCGTGCTGAGCATTGCAATTGTCCTACTGGGTATTGTCTCTTATCAAAAGTTGGCGATTCAGTATTTCCCTGAGCGTCAAACAGCATCAGCAACAGTGAGCGCTTCGATTACCGGTGCGAGTGCAGAGTTTATGTCGCAGAACGTGGCTGATGAGCTGATCACCGCAGTGACGGGGCTAGATAAGATTAAAACCATGACGACGGATTGTCAGGAGGGCAGTTGCTCTCTGAAAATTCAGTTCGAAGATGGGGTCAGTGACGTTGAATACGCGAGTCTTATGAACAACTTGCGTAGCAAAGTGGACGGTATTTCCGATTTTCCACCGGCAATGACAGATAAGCCAACCGTAACGGATGACTCATCGGAAACGTCAATGCCAAGTAACATCATCACCTTTGTGAATCGCGGCGAGATGGACAAGCAGGAAATGTTTGATTTCATTAGCCAGCAATTGGCTCCTCAGTTTAAGAATGTACTGGGTGTCGGCGGTGTATGGGGGCCATATGGTGGCTCAAACCGTGCGATTCGCGTTTGGTTACAGCCTGAGCGTATGGCGGCACTAAACGTCAGTGCTTCTGATGTGGTAGGCACGTTAAGTACTTACAACGCGACATTTACTGCAGGTACGATCAAAGGTGAAGTCCGTGATTTCTCAATCAACCCGGTTAACCAAGTCACTTCAATTGAAGACGTGCGCGACCTTGTTATTCGTGTCGACAATGGCAACATCATCCGCGTCAATGACGTAGCAGATATTCAAATGGGAGAAGAGAGCCTAGAGCCGAGTATGCTTAGCGTCGATGGCAACATGGCGATGTCTCTTCAGGTGCTACCGCTTAAATCTGAAAACCCAGTAACGGTTGCTAACCGAGTGAAAGCAACCATGGAGACCATGCAGGTGCCAGAAGGCATTGAAATGAAGATGGTCTACAACCAGGCGGACTTTATTGAAGAAGCCATCGATCAAGGTTTTATGACGCTAGTCGAAGCGATTGTGTTGGTTTCTGTGATTGTGGTGTTGTTCTTAGGCTCACTGCGTGTCGCGGCTATTCCATTGATCACTATTCCTGTGTGTGTCATTGGCGTATTTGCGGTAATGGCAATGCTTGGATTTAGTATCAACGTATTGACCAT
Organism: Vibrio sinaloensis DSM 21326; assembly: GCF_000189275.1. Taxonomy (GTDB): domain Bacteria; phylum Pseudomonadota; class Gammaproteobacteria; order Enterobacterales; family Vibrionaceae; genus Vibrio; species Vibrio sinaloensis. The sequence continues at coordinate 14,940 of NZ_AEVT01000025.1, forward strand.
ACTGGCGATCATCCTAGCCATTGGCTTGGTGGTGGACGACGCGATTGTGGTAGTAGAAAACTGTTATCGTCACATTGAAGAGGGGCTATCACCGTTTGAAGCAGCACTTAAGAGCTGTAAAGAGATCGTCTTCCCAGTTATCGCGATGACATTAACTCTGGCAGTGGTCTATTTACCTATCGGTTTAATGTCTGGCTTAACGGCGGATCTGTTCCAACAATTTGCGTTTACCTTAGCGGCGTCTGTGATCATTTCTGGCTTTGTTGCGTTAACGTTGTCACCAATGATGAGTGCTTACATGTTGAAATCAGTGACAACGTCACCAAAATGGTTTCAATGGGTTGAGACAAAGCTAAATGCCATGACAGACAAGTACATGACATTCCTCAGTGCTTGGTTTAAACGCCCAATGCTGGTTATCGCAGGTACAACGTTGTTAACGGCGCTGTCTATTGTTGCAGTCTGGACCATGCCAAAAGTTTTACTGCCAACAGAAGATACTGGTTTCATCGAAGTCACGTCTCATGGCCCGGCGGGGGCAGGTCGACTGTACGACCTAGAAAACGCGGATCAGATCAACGCGGTATTTAAAGGCAACCAACAAATTGAAGCAAACTTGGCCTACATCGAAAGTGCGCCAACAAATCATGTGCTACTAAAACCTTGGGAAGAGCGTAACCAAAGTGCCGATGAGGTCATTGATGAGATGATCGCTAAGGCTAAAGAAAGTATCTCAGCGTACACGACTTCCTTTTCTGTGCGCTCTGCCGACAACCTTGATGTGGCGGACAATTTGATTTTGCAAGTTACAACGGTCAACCGTGACTTAGATGAATTGTCAGACACGGCAGCGAAAGTGGTGGAGTTGCTTGAAGGCTATGAAGGGCTAACCAACGTAGATAACTCAACTCACCGAGATCAAATGCGCTTTGACTTGTCGATTGACCGTAACGCGATTGTTTTATCGGGTGTTGATTATGGCAATGTGACCAATGCGATTTCTACTTTCCTTGGTTCAGTGAAAGCAGCTGATCTACAAGCGGATGATGGCTTCACTTATCCCATTCAGGTTCAGGTTAACCGCAAAGCATTAGGTGACTTTAAAGTACTCGATAAGCTGTACGTTAGCTCTGAATCGGGCCAGCGACTGCCGTTGTCTCAGTTTGTTTCGATCAAGCCTGTGACTGCAGAGTCGAACATCAAAACGTATGCGGGTAAAGATGCGGCAGAAATTACCGCGGACCTTGCTCCGGGTTACAGCGCAACGGATATTCAGACCTTTATTGACACTGAACTACCGGCGCTACTGAAAGCGGGTCAAAGCTACCAATATGACGGCGTGGTGAAAGAGCTCAATGAGTCGTCGGCGGGGATGCAAATGTTGTTTGGTTTAGCGTTGATTTTCATCTTCCTAATCCTAGCGGCTCAATTTGAAAGCTTCATTGATCCTCTAGTGATCATGATTACCGTACCGTTATGTCTGGTTGGCGCGGTGCTAACGCTGAGTGTGTTTGGCCAAAGCATTAACTTGTACTCGAAGATTGGCTTGCTAACTCTGGTTGGGTTGGTGACCAAACACGGCATTTTGATGGTTGAGTTTGCCAACTTGAAGCGTAAAGAAGGCTTAGGCGTTTACGACGCGGCGGTAGAGAGTGCACGTTCTCGACTGCGCCCTATTTTGATGACGTCGTTGACCATGATAGTCGGCTCTTTGCCACTGGCACTAGCCGAAGGCCCGGGCTCGTTAGGTCGAGTGAACATCGGTCTAGTACTGGTTGGCGGGTTAACTGTGGGTACTTTCTTCTCCCTGTTCATCGTACCAATGGCGTATGTGGCTATCGCCAAAGTACGTGAAAAAATGCAAAACAAATCTCAGCTGGTGGAGGTCTAATTTATGTTGGTGATTAATGGCACCCATTTACTCAATCCAGATCAGGGTTTCATTCAGAGCCTGAACACTCATGTTCGTCATCCGATTGGGATTAACGAAATCACGCTGCTCAATTACATGATTGAGCGAAAAGGTGAAACGTTAACTAAAGATGAAATCATGCATGAAGTCTGGCTAAAGCGTGGCATTGTGGTTGAGAGCAGCAGTTTGTTGCATTGTATTTCAAACTGCCGCCGAGCGCTGGAAGACAAAGCGGCCATGGTGATACGCACGGTAAGAGGAATTGGCTATGAGTTTGTCGCTCGCATTGAACCTTTCCAAGAGTTGAATGCTGCTGAGGAGACTCAAGAGGAGCAGGTAGAATCAGCCGTCGAGCAGATAGAGGAGCTGGCGATTGAGCCAGCTTCACAACGCACGTCAATGAAGCAATGGGCGCTGGTTGCTGGGGTGGTGTTAGCCAGTGCAGGGCTGAGCTATGCACTCGTCGAGAAGCTTCATTCGCCGATACAAACGGCCAGCTTCGAGCAACAGCACTACAGCCAGTGTACGTTTTCACCTAAAACAGAACAGGCAAACATCCATTATCAAGATGTGACTGTGTATAAATTTGACGACCTATCATTGTTGGTGAGTGCTGATGGGCGTTCCTTGAGTTTTGCAAGCGAGAGTAATGGGGTGCACTGTGAACAATAAGATAATCATAGGCGCGGTTGCGTTGGGCGTTGTCCTTGGTGGAGCCGCTTCTTACTTAGATAGCAACAAGCTCAACCGCCACTTTAACAGCAGTACTATTGCGTATGTAGAAGCATCCAATCCCGATGATTCGTTCGCAAAGATGATTCCACTGAGGTTTGAGCTGACGTTAAAAGAAAACAGTGGCTATGACGTCTATGCGGCCATTCCTAACAGCAAAGTCGGTTACATGACTTCAGGTGACTATACATTGGACAGCGATGGCGTGTTTTTTAATATTCAAACTCACAGCCCGCTAAGGGCTGAGGGTAGCCATTATGGTCCAATAGAGCAGCTGTTCTTGCGTCGAAATGCGTTTGAAGGACACAGAAAAGTCGCCAAATTAGAAGATAACAAAGCAGCCTTGATAGGCCATAAAGTGGTGTTACTGCTCAATTATTAAAGCTGAAACCACTAAAAAAGCGATGCTGAGCATCGCTTTTTGTTTTTAGGAAGGAGCATAACTTACACGAAGAGGGAAAGTGACCGCATTAGCTAGAGAGTTTAAGGCGCAGTACCGCTTTCAGGCCACCCATAGAGCTTTTCTCTAACGTAAACTTACCGCGATAACTGTGTGCCATTTCGCTAACAATATTCAATCCGAGGCCTGTTCCTGGGGTCGTTTCATCTAAGCGCACACCGCGTTTAATGACTTGCTCAAGTTTTTCTTCAGGGATACCACAACCATCGTCCTCGATGATGATATCGATCTCTTCATTAGGATGCTTGGCTGAATGGACGCGAATGATTGAGCTTGACCACTTGTAGGCATTCTCCAACAGGTTACCAACCATCTCATCAAAGTCGGTGTCTTCGACGGCGACCACAAGTTCAGAGTCGATTTCGTTGATCAGTGCGACGTCTCGATGAGCGTAGACTTTATCAAACGCGAGTGAAATGGCGTCAATTCTCTCTGATGGGCGGGTTTTCACCGATAGAATGTTTTTTGAACCGGCCATTCGAGCGCGACCAAGATGATAATCGATTTGGTGCTGGATTTGGTTTACAGGATCTTGCAGTCGATCGCGAATGTCTTGCTCAGACGTGTTGATCTCATTGCGCAGTACCGATAACGGTGTTTTCAGTGCGTGCGAAAGGTTGCCTGCGTGGTGGCGTGCGCGCTCCAGCAGTTCTTGATAGTGGAACAACAGCGCATTTAAGTCGAGTACGATTGGGGCGACTTCGCGCGGATACTCGCCATCTAAGCACTCTTTGTCTCCTGAACGCACTTGGGAGAGCTCTTTGTGCATTTTAGTAAGAGGGCTGAGTGACCATTGAATCTGAATTACGATGATCATCAGTACGCCAAAATAGAGGAGGGCAAGAATAATCCATAGCTGACCCATTAACTTGGCGACCGTGTCTTCAAGCGGCTGCTCATCGATACCAATCAGAATATCAATTGGGCCATCGTATTCTGGAAAATAGAGTGAGGTTTCTATGGTAATCAGGATTTCATCGCGCGCGCCTAGCACTTCGTTTCTCTTGTCCTCGTAATGGATCTTTTTATCCCATAGAGAGCGAGAGCGCAGTTCGTCGGCGTCATTATTAATGGACCAGTAAAGGCCACTGTAGGGGCGATTGAATCTTGGGTCAGAGAGCGGAGTCGCTAAGGTCAGTTTGCCACTTTCATCAACTTCGATAGAGGCAGACAGTTCATCCAAATAGAGGGAAAGCTGTTCATTGGTTGAGTCCAACATATAGTTGAACACCTGCTTAGGCACGGTAACCCCGGCAGCGATAACCATGGCGGTTAACCAAACAACAGCCGCCAGTACTAGGCGGCTTCGTAAGCTGAGTCGTTTGAGAAGGTGGCGTTTTTTATTCCGCATTCAACTGATATCCCAATCCTCGAACCGTTTTAATTACTTTAGGCGCAATTTTCTTGCGAATACGACCAATGAATACTTCGATGGTATTGGAGTCGCGATCGAAGTCCTGTTTGTAGATGTGTTCGACCAGCTCGGTTCGAGAAATAACCTTCTCGGGGTTGTGCATGAAATAGGCGACAACTTTAAATTCAAGTGCGGTCAGACTAATGGCTTGGCCTTGCCACATCACCTTGGAGGTTCGCGTATCAAGGCTCAAATTACCAATCTGGATAACCGGAGATGCGTTACCAGAGGCGCGGCGCAGTTGGGCACGAATTCGAGCGATGAGTTCGACCATCTCAAAGGGTTTGGTTTGGTAATCGTCGGCACCTGCGTTTAAACCTTCGACACGTTGGGTAAGCGTATCTCGAGCACTTAAGATGATAACCGGTGTGTTGATGTTTTCGTCACGAATACCTTTTAACACGGTCAAACCGTCAAGTTTAGGCAAGCCCAAATCAAGTACGATGGCTTCCCAGTTTTCTGAGGTTGCACGGTATAGTGCATCAATGCCATCTGTTGAGAGCTCGGGGGTCCAGCCATTTTGCTCAAGCGCTTCAACGATTTGTTCACCAAGGCGAGGTTCATCTTCTACAACAAGTATCTTCATATTATTGGTCTTCTAGATTCTTTAGGGCTTTTTTGAAATGGCGACCTTTTATCAGCAACATTTCGAGAGTTTCTGCGTTGTACTCAACTTTAATGATGTTGTTTTTATAATTTAGTTTTAGCTCATAAATCCAAACATCATCGTCTTCTTCGAGCTCAACTTCGATAATTCGTCCGTGTAAATCTCGCTCTACTGCCGCATACATTTCAGAAAAAGGGCGAATGTAGCCTTTTTTTACCGCGTCATAGACTTCGTCTTGATCTTCGTCGAACTCGACGTCAGCACCGGGTTTGTACACATCTTGCACCAACTCGTGACCGTTTTTAGTCTCGTGCTTATGGGCGTAGGAGTGGAGTGGTAAGAGAGCCGCTATCGCAGTGCAGCAAATAATAAGCGCTTGTTTTAGCATATCTTTACTCAGTTTGAACGGAGAGTAATCAGTATAACCAATCAAACCTGAACACCAAGTGAATAAGTTAACCATTGAGCTCATCCTGAAAAATTTTGTCGCGCATTTTCCAAAAACGGCCCACTTTTCGGGCAATGACAAATTGCGGGAGGCGAAAACGATGCTGGTTGTTGACGACCTTAGTGGGTGAAGCATCTTCAAATGGGCGGTGTTTATCGGCTAAGTGCGGACGAACAAACTGATCCTTAAATCGCTGCTTCTGATTCTTTGTTGTCAGTGGCCAAAACTCATGCACTTGTGCTTGATTGTCGCCAATGTAAGTGACTTTGAGGCTGCTTTTGCCTTTCTCGTCTTTATGAACGTTCAAGTCCATATCTCGACATTCAAATACCAAGGCATCTTTGAGATTGAGTGCCTCTTTGAGCTTTTTGTCTGGGTCAACCAAGGTGGCATCGCACTCGTGACAAATACGGGCGGCGATATCGTTGTCTGCGCCGCATTCACCGCAATACTTTGCTCTGAATCGGTAATCGCAATGCTCTCTTTCACCTGTTTCTTCGTCTTCAAAAAAGCCCTGACATTTACGACCAAAATGTTCAATCAAAAAGCCATTAGTATCAAGCTTGCCCCAGAAGTTGTTATTAAAGCCGCAGGCAGGGCAGGGTATGGTGATGATTTCGCTGTCGGAGTCGGGCTTTGGATCGCCCACTTCGGGTTGGTATAAATCGTAGCTGTTACCCGCATAATCGAGCACTAAACACTCTTCTTTACCTGGCGATAGACGCAGACCACGGCCTACGATTTGTTGATATAAGCTGATGGATTCGGTTGGGCGCAGTATTGCGATGAGATCGACATGCGGGGCGTCAAATCCGGTGGTCAGTACCGACACATTGACAAGGTATTTGATCTTCCGATCTTTAAAGTCTTGAATTATCGCATCTCGTTCTACGGTAGGAGTGTCGCCGATAACCAATGCCGTTTGTCCTTCAGGCAGCAGTGAGAACACTTCTTGTGCGTGACGAACGGTCGCCGCAAATATCATGATCCCTTGTTTGTCTTTGGCGAGATGAATGATCTGTTCCACAATTTGTGGTGTGGCACGTTTCGCCTTATCGATCACCATGTCCATTTCGGATTCTTTATAGCGACCAGTCGAAGCGGGCGTAAGCTGCGAAAAGTCATAGCTCAATACGGGGGCATCCATCATACGAGCGGGTGTTAAGAAGTTTTCATCCAGCAGATAGCGAATCGGCAATTCGAAGATGCAATCGCGGAAAAAGCGTGGCTCGTCGGTGCGAACCAAACCACGTGTGTGATACTGGTAGATCCAACCCATACCAAGACGGTAAGGCGTTGCGGTGAGTCCAAGGACTTTAATACCGGGATTTAACTCTTTCAGATGAGAGATAACTTTTTGGTAGCTGGTGTTTTTATTATCTGGAACGCGGTGGCATTCGTCGATCACCAACAGTGAAAACTGGTTTTTAAATTCATCCAGATTACGCACCACCGATTGTACTGAGGCGAACACCACTTGTTGGTCGGTCTCTTTTCTGCCAAGACCTGCCGAGAAGATTGATCCTTTGAGTCCGTATCCTTCGTACTTCGCGTGGTTTTGTTCTACTAACTCTTTGACGTGCGCGAGCACCAGCACACGGCCCTTGGCAAGGCGTGCGAGCTCTGCGATCACTAAGCTTTTTCCTGCTCCTGTTGGTAGCACGAGTACCGCGGGAGACGAATGTTTGCGAAAGTAGTGAATAACCGCTTTAACGGAGTCGGCTTGGTAAGGGCGAAGTGTATACATAAATTGTGTGAAATAGCTCAACTATTTGTACCAGTCGCACTATAATACCCCACCTAACAAAGATGAGGTATTCATGCGTTTAGATAAATATTTGTGTGATGCACTGGGTGCGACACGTAAAGAAGCAACAAAGATCATAAAAAGTGGCGATGTAACCGTTAACGACGCGGTGCAAAAAAGTGGTGCGTTTAAAGTAACGGATGAGTGTGTTGTAGAGTGGCAAGGGCGAGAAATTCAAAAGCCAGGGCCTCGTTACATCATGCTGTTCAAGCCGGATGGTTTTGTCTGCTCGCATGAAGATGGTTTCAACCAAACCGCGTTTGCTTTGTTGGATGAAGTAAAGATGGAAGACCTCCACTTTGCTGGACGATTGGATGTCGACACGACGGGCTTAGTGCTGATTACGGATGATGGTCAATGGTCGCACCGTATTACCTCTCCGAAACATAAATGTGAAAAGACCTACCGAGTGTGGCTGGTGGATCCGATTGGTGAAGACTACGCGGAAAAGTTTGCTCAAGGTATTGAGCTGCGTAGTGAAAAAGAGCCGACGCTTCCAGCACAACTGGACATTGTTAACCAAGATGAAAATGAGGTCTTGCTGACGATTACCGAAGGTAAGTACCACCAAGTGAAACGAATGTTCGCCGCGTTGGGCAACAAAGTGGAGCATTTACATCGTGAACGTATTGGCGCAATTGAGCTTGATTACTCATTAGAGCCGGGCGAGTACCGTTTCCTCACTGAAGAAGAAATCGACTCTGTTTGGAAATAATACTGCCGATAGGAAATTGTTTAGTTCCAAATAGGAACTAGTGTTTTCTATCAATATGATTGAATATAGATCAGTTCAAGGCTCGCGGATGCGGGTCTTTTATTTCTGTTTGGTTGCAGCACGGAAGCTGCATATCTAACGCAACCGAGTAGGAGATTTATGTCAGATTCTGCAATTGAGCAAACCAAAACTCCCCAAATCAGTTTTCTTCTTTTTCTTATTTTAGGGGCGATTGGTGCACTAACTCCCCTTGCCATTGATATGTATCTACCGGCAATGCCAACGATCGCTCGCGATCTGGGTGTTGCTGAAGGTGCTGTACAGATTACGCTTACCGCATATACCGCGGGTTTTGCTATTGGCCAGTTGATTCACGGCCCGCTCGCCGACAGCTATGGTCGCCGACCAGTGCTCATTTTAGGCGTGCTGTTTTTTGGTCTCGCATCAGTCGTCAGCGCCACAACAAACGGTATTGAAGCGCTAACTTGGGTACGAACTGCTCAAGGCTTTGCTGGCGCGGCGGCTGCGGTTATTATTCAAGCCGTTGTGCGCGATATGTTTGACCGCGAAGACTTTGCTCGAGCCATGTCTTTCGTCACCTTAGTGATGACCGTTGCGCCGCTGGTAGCGCCTATGATTGGTGGTCATGTTGCGGTGTGGTTTGGCTGGCGTGCTATTTTTTGGATTTTAGCTGCTTTCGCTGCGTTAGTGATTGTTTTGGTCGTTTGGAAAATTCCAGAAACTCTCGCCGAAGACAAGAAACAGCCACTTCGTTTTCGTACCACAATACGTAATTACATGAAACTGTGCTCAAACCCGGTGGCGATGGGGCTGATCTTTTCTGGTGCTTTCTCTTTTGCTGGGATGTTTGCATTTTTAACGGCGGGCTCGTTTGTTTACATCGATATCTATGGAGTTCGTCCCGATCAGTTTGGTTATCTGTTTGGTTTGAACATTGTGGCTATGATCATAATGACCAGCATAAACGGCCGCCTAGTGAAAAAGGTTGGCTCGCATACCATGCTGCGGTTTGGTCTGTTTGTTCAGCTAATAGCCGGTCTGGGTCTTTTTGTAGGTTGGTTGCTTGACCTAGGGCTATGGGGCACAGTACCTTTCGTGGTCATGTTCATTGGTACCTTGTCAACGATTGGTAGTAACTCAATGGGGCTGTTGCTCAGTGGTTACCCAACCATGGCGGGTACGGCTTCATCTCTGGCAGGCACGTTGCGTTTCGGCACGGGGTCGATTGTCGGTGGTGTGGTTGCGCTGATGCCAGGTGGCGTTACTTGGCCAATGATCTCTGTTATGACGGCATGTTCGATTTTGTCTGCCGTGCTTTATTGGATATTTGGAAGAAAGGCGTAATGTCTCAATACACGATTGAAATTCAAAACTTAGTTAACTCGGCTCTTGAAGAACTTGCTGCGGAGCACAAGTCAGGCAAAGCAGTCGATGCTCCAGCGGCAAATAATTTGTATCTGCTTCGCTGGATTACTCGTGCTATTAAAGGCCAGCGCTTCCCAAAGATCGTCAGTGGTGATTTGATCCGTTGGCAAAAAATGGGCCGCTCGAAAGGCAATGATGCTGGGCTAATGATGACATTTCAGCGTATTTCTAAGTACTACGCTCAGTTCTTTCCTGAAGGCCAAGAAGAGAGAGTCATCAAAGATCACGAGATCAATGCGTTTATTGACATGATGGAAGAGCAGGGCTGGGAAGTGACCACGTCAGAAGAGCTTGTCGACTGCGGCAAAGTGCAAATCTTCACTGAAGGTCCAAACTCTTTAGCCATGTGTACAGAGCAGTGTGAGAGCTGCTTTGATGGCGAAACTATGATCAAACCCATGAGTTGGTTTGTTCGTGGCCATCACGCAGACTTTATCGAGAAGGCATCGCAGTCAGGGTTTATGGTTCATAAAGTGACGGACTATAAATCCAATGTGAAGTACCACGGCGAGTACCTAGTGTATCCAAATAACCGTGGCGAGCATTTGGCCGAAATTCCATTAAGCCTGAAAGCTTAATCAAGCGCATTACCCTATGTTAAAGAGCTTCCATTAAGGAAGCTCTTTTGCTTTCCTCACGATTGCTTTGACCATGCCTTTGAAGATAAACAGATGCGCTGGCATCATGGCAAACCAATAGAGCAGGCCGAGTAACCCTTGTGGGTGCCACCACGCCGTTACATTGAGTCGTCGTTTGTCACCTAGGTCTTCGAGTGTGAACTCCAATCTTCCTAATCCTGGCCCTTTCATACCAAAGAATAATGACAAGAATTGGTTTGGTTCACAGCGAATCACTTTCCAAGAATCAATATGATCACCGACTTTGAGCTCTGGCCCTGCCGGAGAGCGGCGAACGGGGCGACCTCCACCGAAAAAGAGATCAAGCCATTCACGAGTGCGCCAAAGAACGTTGGCAAAAAAGTAACCTTCTTTACGGCTACCAATTTGACGAACAATTTGCCACAGCTGTTCACTCGTCAAATGAGTTTCAATGGTCGCCCCGGTTTGCTTGGGGTAGTAGCCATAACCCGCTTGCCAACGGTTAAGCGCTGCGGGGTCAAATCCCCACACTTCGCTGCGAACAAACGTACCTTCCGCTGCGATGCTGTCGCTCACCATCTGTTGAAATGAGATCAAGGTTTGTGGGTAACGCTCGCGGATTTCTTCAGATTCGGCAATAAAATCATGCTCAAGGCCAGACAATAGCGCGGCTCCGATGCTGGAAGGGACAGAAGTGACCACCCCCAGCCATTTTGAAGCTAATGATGGGGTGAGGAGGGCCGTTGACCATAGTCGAATGGGTTTTTTAATAACATCACTAATGACCTGAAACTGCTCTCTGTAACTCAAAGTGTCTGGACCTCCCACTTCATATAAGTGGTGCTGCGAAGGCGTTTCTTTCGCTAGACAGAGTAGATAGTGGTTGAGGTTTTCTAAAGCAATTGGGTTGGCTTTGGAATCAACCCACTTTGGCGTGATTAAAACGGGCATGTTGTAGACGAAATCTCGCATGATTTCGAAAGCCGCTGAGCCTGCACCAATGATGACACCTGCACGCAATTCAGTGATCGGAACTCCAGCCTGTCGAATGAGATCGCCAGTCATGCGGCGCGCTTTCAAATGCTCGGAATTGCCGGTTTGTGGCTGAATAGCGCTGAGATAGACGACGTGCTGAACTTGACTCTGCTCTAGTGCGAGTTTGAAGTTTTCTGCTAGAGACAGTTCATAGTCTAGAAAGTCGTGGCCATGGGCCATCCCATGAACGAGGAAATAGACCAGCTCAAATTGAGGAACCAATGCGAGGGTCGCTTGGCGATCGGCAAGATCAAGGTATTGAATCGTTAAATTCGGATGAGGGGTAACTCGCGCCGACAGATAATCGATTTGTCGTGCAGCCGCTGTAACTTGGTAGCCTTGCTCACACAGCTGAGATAATAACTGCGAGCCCACGTAACCTGACGCGCCAAGTACGAGCACTTTTTTCATTCCGTTCCCCTATGAAATCTATGGTTTCATTATTCAACTGATCATATAATGCTCAGCTAATTTTTCCTACTTTTCAGACCCTTGTTGTTGGTCGGTGGCGCTCTATGTTTTCTCAAATCTTATACCATACCAAAGGTGACTTTCTACGCCGCTTGATTGCGATTGCATTGCCGATCACGTTGCAAAGTATCATGTTCTCTAGCCGAGGTTTGGTCGATGTCCTTATGCTCGGTCAACTTGGCGAAGCTGAAATTGCGGCCGTCGGTGTTGCCGCCCGCGCTACTTTCGTCACAACAATTATGCTGGTCGGTGTGACAACGGGGGGCGCGCTGCTTACAGCCCAGTATTGGGGGGCAGGGGATAAACAGGGCGTGCGCGAGAGTACGGCGCTAACTTGGCTAGTATCCACCCTATTTGCCGCTATCACCGCAGCGTTGTTTATTTGGTTCCCTAATCAGGTCATGAGCCTAGCGACGAACTCTCCTGAAGTGATTGCCTTAGGGGCTGAATATCTGGTGATTACCTCAGTCAGCATGTTTGCCGTTGCTTGTGTCGCAAGTATGGCCGTTGGCCTTCGCGCCATGCATAAGCCTGGGCTGAGTACGTTCTTTAGCGGCATTGGCATCTTGTCTAATATTTTCCTTAACTGGGTGTTCATTTTCGGTAAGTTTGGTGTGCCGGCAATGGGGATCAAAGGTGCCGCGATCGCGACGGTATTAAGTGGTGCGATTGAGGTGATCACCCTGTTTGGCTATCTGCATGTTAAGAAGCATCTATTGGCGTTTGGACTTGCCGACATTAAAGCTGTCATCGATTGGCCTAGAATCGTTAAGTTTCTAAAGCTGTCTCTACCGACCACTTTTAACTTCCTTGCTTGGGCTGGCGGCTTGTTCGCTTACCATGCCATTTTGGGACACTCTGGCGTACAGGGCCTAGCTGCTTTGTCGGTGATGTCTCCGGTCGAATCAATTTCATTGGCGCTTTTGATTGGTATGTCCAATGCTGCTGCGGTTTTGGTAGGAAACCAAATTGGTGCCAAGAATTACGAAGCCGTGTATTACCAAGGTGTGGGTGTGACGATTCTGAGTCTCATTGTCGGCATTGTCGTCGCGATTGTTCTTTTCTTAGTGCAGGGATTGGTGCTTGACTCCTTTACCGCGCTGACGGATGAAACTCGTGCTCTGGCTGAAAAATTTATGCTGGTGTTGAGTTTGGGTATTGTGCTGCGTTCGGTACCTATGATGACCATTGTGGGTGTGTTAAGAGCAGGTGGTGACGTTAAGTTCTGTTTATACCAAGATCTGGTCGCGCAGTGGTTGATTGGTATCCCATTGGCGGCTGTTGCAGCCATTGTTTGGGGCTGGCCACCCGAGTGGATATACGTACTGTTTTTGACAGAGGAAGTCATCAAATGGTTTGGCTCTGTCTATCGAATGACAACACGCAAGTGGATTCGTAATTTGATCGAAAATTAGACCTTGGGCGATAAGTTGGTGCAATTTAATGCATATCTTGTGATCTAGTATCCAAAATGCTTCCTAGTTCGAACGATTTAGTGTAGATTCACAGTCCAATTTTTATTGTTTTCGAGAGTTTTGATGCTACAACTAACAGACCTAAGTAAAGGCTATGTAGACGGGGGCGAATTTCACCCTGTTTTACAAGGTGCTGAGTTGTCTTTGAAGCAAGGTGAACAGGTCGCATTAATGGGAGAAAGTGGCTCAGGTAAAAGCACTTTACTCAATCTCATCGCGGGTTTAGACACCGTTGATTCTGGTGAAATTTGGTTCCCAAACTTCACCATGCATCAAGTCACCGAAAGCAAACGCACCGCTTATCGCCGCAACAATATTGGCCTCATCTTCCAACATTTCAATTTACTTCCAACGCTTAATATTGCCGACAACATTCGATTTTGCCGTCAGTTGAAAGGTCTGCCGGAAGATCAAGGTTTATGGCGTCAGATCCTGTCGGCCTTAGACCTAATGCCATTGTTGGGACGTTACCCTGAAGAGGTGTCTGGTGGTCAGCAACAGCGTGCGGCCATTGCGCGCGCGCTATATATGGAACCTAAGCTGCTTCTCGCAGATGAGCCTACAGGCAGCCTTGATGAGCGAAACGCCGAAGCCGTTATGCGACTGCTGACGTCACTCACACGCCAATTAGAGTGTACACTGTTGCTTGTCACGCACAGTGAGCGGGTGGCGGGGCACATGGAAGGTCGCATTCGCCTACAAGGAGGGCAACTGCATGTTATGGCCCGTAGTTAAAGCACTACTTGGCCACTACAGACGTTACCCCTTTCAAATCATTCTTGTCTGGCTTGGTCTTACTCTAGGTGTTTCGCTATTGGTCGGTGTTAGCTCGATCAACAACCATGCTCGTCAAAGCTACGAGCATGGAGAAAAACTATTTTCAAACCCTCTTCCTTACCGCATTCGCCCTAAGCACACCATCAATAAAATACCGCAAGGCTTTTACATTCAACTTCGTCGCGATGGGTTTACTCAATGTGCGCCATTTGAAAGCTTAAGAGTTCATACCGATAAAGGTACAGACCTCATGTTGGTCGGCATCGACCCTGTGGCAATGTTAAAAATGCAGTCGGGTGCGTCTTTGGATGATTTAGCTTCGTTGCAGTTGATGCGTCCTCCTTATCCAGTATTAGTCAGTGAAGATCTTGCCGCGCACATGAAGTGGCAAAACAATGATTTCATACGTCTTGAAGATGGTAGCAAGCTAGGCCCGATTCTGGTTGATAATGAAGGTAAGCTGAACGGAACTCGCATCATTGCCGACATGTCGCTGTTGCGCATGCTAGAGCGCAGTTCTGGAATATCGGTCATTGCTTGTGGTGAAATGTCGCCAGAGAAACTCGCGAAACTGAAAGCAACCTTGCCAAATGGTATGGAGTTAAGTCGCAGCTCTCGAGCGGAGTTGGAATCGTTAACTCAAGCCTTCCACATGAATCTAAGTGCGATGGGTATGCTGGCATTTTTAGTCGGCCTGTTTATTTTCTATCAAGCGATGTCGCTCTCGTTGGTGCAGCGCCAACCTTTGGTTGGGATTTTGCGTCAAACGGGTGTATCAGGATGGCAGTTAGCTCAGGCACTTTTGTTGGAGTTATTCTTCCTTGTTCTGGTGAGTTGGTTATGCGGTAACATTTTAGGTTTGCTACTAGCAAATCAACTTATTCCTACCGTTTCGGCTAGCTTAAGCGACTTATACGATGCCAACGTTGGCCTAGCGCTAACTTGGAGTTGGAGCGCAAGTCTATACAGCCTGTATCTGGCATTAATTGGTGCGGTTGTTGCCTGTGCGTGGCCTTTGATTCGTTTGTTGCGTTCGCAACCTATTCGTTTAACCACGCGTTTATCATTGGTTCGCTTTGCGGGAACCGAGTTTACGATTCAGGCCATGCTTGCTTGTATGCTTTGTGTGGCGGCGATTGCTATCTATCAGGCTCCACAAACACAAGAGTCAGGCTTTGCCATTATTGCGTTGATGCTTTTAAGTGTGGCGCTCATCACGCCGTTTTTGATCTGGAAAGTGTTTGATAGTTTCGCGTATTCGCTCCGTTGGGTGAAAGCGCGTTGGTTCTTTGCCGATGCCGCCGCTAGCATGAGCTATCGTGGGGTCGCGACCATGGCCTTTATGTTGGCGATGGCGGCCAATATTGGGGTAGAAACTATGGTTGGTAGTTTCCGAGACACCACGGATAAATGGCTAAGCCAACGCTTGGCGGCGGATCTTTATATTTACCCAAATACCAATGCAGCGGCGCGAATGAGTACTTGGCTTGGTAAACAGCCTGAAGTAGACAAAGTCTGGTGGCGTTGGGAAAAAGAGCTAAACACCTCAAAAGGCCCTTTACAAGTTGTGAGCTCTGGCGGCTCTGAAGGAGAACTCGATGCGCTAACAGTGAAGCTCGGAGTGCCGAATTACTGGTATCATTTACACCATTCTAGAGGGGTTATGATCAGTGAATCAATGGCGTTGAAACTCGATATTAGACCCGGTGACTACATTGATTTAGCAGGAGAGTTAGGCCAAGGCTGGCAAGTTGTCGGCGTCTATTATGATTACGGCAATCCGTACAATCAGGTTTTGCTCTCGCATCGTAATTGGCTGTATGCCTTCGCTGGGGGCGGCAGTGTTGCATTAGGTGCTGTGCTCAAAGACGGTGTAAACCCACTAGGCTTGAAGCGTCGCATGGAATCAGTGTTTAGAATTGACGGTGAACGTATCTACGATAACAGTCATATTCACAAACAAGCGATGCGTGTTTTTGATCGAACTTTCTCGATTGCTGATACGCTAGGCAACATCACGTTAGTTATTGCTGTGTTTGGTATCTTCTTCGCGACGATAGCGGGCGAAATCTCAAGGCAAAAGCACGTGTCACTGCTGCGCTGTTTAGGAATGTCGGGTAAAGAGTTAGTGATTATGGGCAGTTTGCAGCTATTTGTTTTTGGTGCAATTTCTACCTTGATCGCAATGCCGCTTGGTTTGGCCTTGGCAAGATTAGTGGTCGATATTATCATCAAGCAATCTTTCGGTTGGACATTAGAGTTGCAATTGGTTCCTCATGCCTACCTACATACAGGTGCATTAGCCATGTTGGCATTGGTCATCGCGGGAGCCATCCCTGTGATTCGTATGGTGAGAGGGACGGCGATGAAGTCTTTGAGGAACTCGTTGTAAAATGAGCAACAAAATAGTAGGCATTGCTGGAAGGGTCTTTTCCTTAGCGCTCATTTTGGGACTGGTTTATTTGACTTGGTCCTCTAGAACCCACCAAGACCATGAACAATCATCAACCGCACAGTCGGTCAGTTCGGTACTGACATCCAAACCGAGTCAAGTTTTCGAACCCGTTCTGCCTAATTCCCCGGTTATCTTGCCCAAAGACTTTGCCTTTCATAACGACTTTCAACATGAATGGTGGCACTACTTTGCCAATGTCACCGACCAGTACGGGGAAGAGTATGGCGTTCAATGGAGCTACTTTCGCATTGCCAGTCACGATAGCGATTTTTCCGGTTGGTTGAGCCCGCAACTTTTTGTTTCACACGTTGTGGTGACACAAGGGCAGAGAGTATGGCGTGAACAGCGCATGGCGCGCGGTGGTATCGGGCAAGCAGGCATGTCTAACCGACCGTTTCGGATCTGGATAGATAACTGGAACTGGCGCTCTTTAGGGAGTACCCCTTTCCCCGGACAGCTAAGTGCTTCCTCTGACCATTTTAATGTGAGTTTAACCACAGTCACTCGTGGCCCATTTGCATTACCTGGTGATGGTGGCTACCGACAAAAACACGACTTACTGCCTGTTGCCTCTTACAACATTATTGCTCCGTTTCTCCGTGTGAAAGGCACGCTCGATTTAAATGATGGGCAATTGCTGAATGTTGAAGGGCAGGCTTGGATGAGTAAGGAGTGGGGCAGTGGCCTGATGGCGGAAGGCCAGCAAGGTTGGGATTGGTTTGTACTCCATCTCGATGATGAAACGACCTTGTCCCTGAGCCGATATCGCCATGACAAGCAGTTGCCTTACGTATTCGGAACTTTAACGACCAATGATGGAAAAGTGATTGATCTTGCTCCTAAAGATGTGTCTTTAGTTCCTTTAAAAGTGAGCTTTATGAACAATGGCAAGCAAGTACCGCTGCATTGGGAAATATCGATCCCCGAATACGGTATTCAACTGACCACTGAGCTGATGAATACGCAACAATGGTTGCCTTTCGTTATCCCTTACTGGGAGGGACCGATAAAAACCAAGGGTACCCATCAAGCAAAAGGATTTATGCAACTGACGGGCTACTAGCTTAGTCTTTGATTAATAAGAACACTATTACCAAGAGCGGCTTCTCACAGAACGGGAAGCCGCTCTTTTGCATTTGTAGGCGTATTTAAACTTCTTGCCTATAATTGGATCAGGAAAAAGGGAAGTAATATTGAGGTTTATATCGGAAATTCCGAAATGAAACCTCTAAACAAGCGATTTTCCCTGATGTTTTGTTATCTATACACTCGTCTGTATTCTTTGTTAATCGCTTATTAACATAATAAATATAAGGAAGATATCATGAGTGATATTATTCGCGATTTTTTCAAGATGGAGTCTGCTGGTGGCATTTTGCTTGTAATCACCGCGGCCATCGCTATGACCATTGCTAACTCTCCTTTGGCAGACGTTTATCAGGGCGCGCTACACACCTACGTACTTGGCATGTCAGTGTCCCACTGGATCAATGACGGCTTAATGGCTGTGTTCTTCTTACTTATTGGTCTAGAAGTAAAACGCGAGCTGCTAGAAGGCGCACTAAAGTCAAAGGAAACGGCTATTTTCCCAGCCATTGCCGCGGTAGGTGGTATGTTGGCTCCGGCTTTAGTTTATGTACTGTTTAACTCTGGTGACCCAGAAGCGATTCAAGGTTGGGCGATTCCGGCCGCGACTGACATCGCGTTTGCACTCGGTATCATGGCGCTATTAGGTAAGCGTGTACCGGTTAGTTTGAAAGTGTTCTTGCTTGCTCTGGCAATTATTGATGACTTAGGTGTTGTCGTGATCATCGCACTGTTTTACACCAGTGACCTGTCGACGACGGCACTTGCGATTGGTTTCGCGATGACAGCGGCGTTGTTCTTCCTAAACTCGAGGCACGTCACTAAGTTAACCCCATATATGATCGTTGGTTTCATCTTGTGGGTAGCGGTTCTAAAATCGGGTGTGCATGCAACCTTGGCGGGTGTCGTGATTGGTTTTGCTATTCCGCTCAAAGGCGAGAAAGGGAGCTACTCTCCACTCAAACACATGGAGCACGCGCTTCACCCTTACGTTGCCTTTGGTATCTTACCTATCTTTGCATTTGCCAACGCGGGTATTTCGCTGGAAGGGGTTTCATTTGCAAGCTTGGGATCTGCACTGCCGTTAGGTATTGCGCTTGGTCTACTCGTTGGTAAGCCGCTAGGTATATTCTCATTCAGTTGGGCTGCGGTGAAACTGGGTGTGGCTAAACTGCCAGAAGGGATTAACTTCAAGCATATCTTCGCAGTATCAGTGTTGTGTGGTATCGGCTTTACCATGTCCATCTTCATCTCGTCGCTGGCATTTGGTCAGGCGAATGTTGAGTTTGATACCTATGCTCGTCTTGGTATTTTGATGGGGTCGACAGTGTCTGCTGTGCTAGGTTACGCATTGCTTCGTATGTCGCTACCTCAGCCAAAAGCCTCTGCTGCGAGTAGCACCAACGAAGTTAACTCTCACCACTAATATTGTGGGTTAGCAAAGATAAACGAAAGCGCCTCGTCTTGTGACGAGGCGCTTTTCTTTTTTGGGTTACTTTTCTTTGGTGGTGAAGATTGTCCATTCTTCAATGACTTCTTCATCCAAACCGACAACGGTAGCCGTGACTTTACGGTTCAACGCATGGGAAGTCTCATCATCACCTTGTGCTTCTAACCGAGTCTCACCATAGCCGATGATAGATACGCGGCTTGGCTCCACATAATAAGAGAGCAATTCGTCTTCAACAGCATGTGCTCTTTTCTTGGAGAGCTCTAGGTTGTATTCGGGTTCACCCACTTTACTGGCAAAGCCTTGGATTTGAATCGAGGCCGACTGATATTTCTCAAGAAATTCTGCCATGGTTTGAATTTGATCGGAGAAAATAGGGTTAATCTCATAAGAATCATTGGCGAACAAGATTCTCAATTGGCGCTCTTCCTCTGTTTTCAGCGATTCACCACAACCATCATTATCGACCTGTGCACCGAGCGGTGTGTTGGGGCAGATATCTCGGGCGTTGACCACTCCGTCTCGATCGTCATCCGTTAAGTCGGCAATTTGATCGGCTACAGGGGTGTCTATGTAATCATACTCATCTTGAGCGGAAACCGCTGTCGTTACAGCGACGGCTAGGACAGATAGGGGGATCATTATTAAGGATTTCATAATCAATACTCCACTCGCTCGGTCCACTCTTTCGGTGTATCGACCAATAGCGCGTCAAGTAGAACACCTGTCGCGTTCATCACTCGATATTTAGCGTACTGCTCTGCGTAATGTGCGTCTAAATAGTCTTTACGTGCTTCAAACAGTTCATTTTCCGTGTTGAGTAAATCCAGTAAGGTACGTTGACCGATTTTGTATTGCTTCTCATACGAGATAACCGTTTCAGCCGCGGAATCGACGTGATCAGCCAAGAAGTTTTTCTGCTGCAGTGTTAAGTCAAGTGCACTCCAAGATAAACGCAAGCCTTCTTCAACTTGTCTGTAGGCATCATCTCTGAGGTCTTTGGCTTTGTTGAGTTGGTATGCGGCACGCTCTGAAAGGTCGCTGTCCGAGCCGCCATTAAACAGGTTGTAGCGCATACGAATCATTGCTAGCGTTTCTTCACTTCGTCCTTCATCACCCCCAGCGTCATCTCGCCACGTTTGACTCGCTTCGATTGAGAATGTGGGGTAGAAGTTGCCCTTTGATTGCTTGTACTGGAAGCGAGCGGCATCCACATCAATCACGGAAAGTTTGATCACCGGGTGATTGTCGTTGGCTTGTACAATGGCATCCGTTAGGGAGAGAGGCAGTTTTTCTTCATCGGCTCTGGGGTAGATTAGGCCTAAAGGATCCTGACCGACAACTCGACGAAACTGGGTATGGGTATCGACCAGGTTATTTTGCGCGGCAAGCAAGTTGCCGTGTGCTTTAGCAATACGAGCTTCCACTTGGGAAACATCAGCCGTAGAGCCAATTCCTGAATCCGCGCGCCGCTTGATGTCTTTGTAGATTTCCTTGTGTACCGCTAGATTGCTTTCCGAAAGCGCTAATATTTCGGTCGCTTTGACCGCATCTAGATAGATATCAGTCACTCTAAGTGCCAAATCTGACGCATCAGAGAGTAGTTGCAATCGGATTGATTCAGCTTCGGCCGCTGTTCGATCCATGTCATTGAGTGTTGATGAGCCATCCCAAATCAACTGCGTCAAGCTTACCGTTGCTTCCTTCCTTGTAAGGTCGGTTGTTTCTCGTCCCGTGGAGTCTGCGGGTTCGATTCTTTCATAGCCAATTCCTGCGTCTAAATCGATGCTAGGTAAGTAAGCTCCACCAGCAGCATCGTTTTGTTTTACGGCGCTTTTAAACTCATTGAATACGGCTTTGATGTTTGGGTTGGTCGCAAGGGTAATAGCCACTGCTTGCTCGAGTGTTTGTGCGTAACTGTTCGCACAGGCGATGGCAATTCCGGTTGCCATCAGTGTTTTTTTCCAGTTCAAGGTAACCTCCTTAATCACTGGTGTCGTACACCTAATGAATTAGGTTGGGGTGTCGGTTAGGTGGAAATATTAAGGAAAGCTTAGTTCAATTAGTGAAAAAGTGAGATTTGTGGCCAATAAATCGCAGTAATAAGTTACTGATCTATCATTTTTCGTTGGTACTTTTTTGTCATTCAGTGGTTTATCAGTTGTGAGACGTCTAGCTTTATAGGATGCACCCTTACGCCCAAAATTTGAGCAGAATAATTGGGCTCCACAGCTAGTCATGCAACTGGGAAGTTTGGCTATGAATATGAAAAGTCTCGCTACAATAGCACTCGCCAACACAACGGTGGTTATCGATACCAATGGACAAATTCGGGAGTTGTTGCCTGGAGAAGTCCCTGGACCGGGAGATGTTGTCGTTGTCCTAGGACAAGGATCGACAGCTGCAACGGAAGTTGGCGCTCAAATTGTCAATGATGATGGTGGCTTAAATGAGCTTAATTTAGACAATGAAATCGCCGCGATCTTCGAGCAGATTGAACAAGGCGTCGACCCGACACAGAACGAAGACTTTGCGACTGCGGCAGGTGGTCAGAATGGGTCTAGTCCGACTGGGTCTGGAGATATTGAGCGGACAGGTGCTGAAACTTTAGCATCAACATCTTTTGATACTACGGGTTTAGAATCTCAAGGTTTATCTGAAACACAAAGCTTAGCGTTGCTTGAGCTGGTTGAAGACTCGTTGACACCACAAGCCATTATTTTGGGTGACGACAACGTACGCGAAGATGAAACCGATGAGCCGCTTGTGCTCAATGGTACCTTGATTGCGACAGACACCGATGATCCTACGTTTGTTCCTCAAGACAATGTCCAAGGATCCTATGGTGTCTTTTCCATCGATGCTGATGGTAACTGGACGTACACCGCTGACTCTGCCTACGACGAGTTAAACATTGGCGATTTGGTGTCTGATATTTTTGAAGTGGAATCGAGTGACGGTACTCTCTCCACGGTCACGGTCACCATTGACGGAACCAACGATCTTCCGGAGTTTGTTGAAGTGGGGCAAGAGCCTATTGAATTGTCTCCATTTGCTGTTGACTCCTATTCCTTTGATTATTCAGAAGGGACCGACGCGGGTGTCACCATAGGTCAAGTCGCTGCTACGGACCCTGATAACAGCGTACTTATCTTCAGTATCTCTTCAAATTTACAAGACGGTGACGGCAACGATCTGTATCAAATCGATTCAGAAACGGGTGAAATCAGTCTGACCGAGGCTGGTGCCGCTGCGTATGTTAATGACTTCGAAGTTCTCGCGAATTCGCACACAATTGAAGTGACGGTAACGGAAGGGGACGGTATCGGAGAGCCTCAGTCCGCGACCGTAGACGTGTTCTTAAATGAACAGAACATTGATGATAACCCTCCTGTTTTCGAAGGAACCGATCCTGAAACAGGCACATATGCATTCGCTTATGAAGAAAATGTCACCGACGATTATGTCATCGGTACGGTTTCCGCAACGGATCCTGATGGTGAAAACGTCACTTACAGCATTACGGTTAATGTGACCAATGATGCCGATGAGCCGTTATTTGAAATTGATTCTGTCAGCGGTGAGATCAGCTTGACCGCTGCTGGTGTGGTAGCCTTCACTAATGACTTTGAGCTGGCGGCGAACGTCCACAACATTACCGTGACGGCGACAGAAGATGAAGGGCTTGGAGAAGTCAATTCTACAGACATAAACGTTGAGTTGAGTGAGCTTAATGTCGATGAAGGCGGGCCAATTTTCTACGATGACGATGAAGAGACGCCCGTTGAGAATTATGCATTCGAATATAACGAGAACTCTCTCGACAGTGATGTCATTGGGACGGTATTAGCAATAGACGGTGATGGAGAAAACGTCACCTACAGCATTACGGCGAATGTAACCAGTGATGCTGATGAGCCGTTATTTGAAATTGATTCTGTCAGCGGTGAGATCAGCTTAACCGCTGCGGGTGTGACTGCGTTTACTAACGACTATGAGTTAGCGGCGAACGTTCATAACATCACTGTGACCGCAACGGAAGATGAAGGGCTCGGAGAAGTTAATTCAACGGACATCAATGTTGAGCTGACAGAACTTAATTTAGATGACAATGCGCCGATCTTTTATGAGGATGAAGAGCCAGTACAAAGCTATGCATTTAGTTACAACGAAGGTTCTGAGGTTGGTGACGTCATAGGTACTGTTTTAGCCATTGATGCTGATGGCGAAAATGTTACTTACAGCATAACAAGTAATGTAACTAACGATGCCGATGAGCCGTTATTTGAAATTGACTTTGTTAGCGGTGAAATTGGTCTGACTGATGCTGGTGTTGAAGCGTTTACCAATGACTATGAGCTAGCGGCGAATGTTCATAACATCACGGTCATGGCAACGGAAGACGAAGGCTTGGGTGACGTTAAAACGACCTCGATTGATGTTGAGTTGAGTGAGCTTAATATCGATGACAACGCACCGATCTTCTACGAAGATGACGAGCCGGTTCAAAGTTATGCGTTTGAGTACAACGAGAACTCAGAGCAAACCGACGTAATAGGTACCGTACTCGCGGTTGATGCCGAC